>JAZUKH010000225.1:0-6616 GCA_045643185.1 Myxococcota bacterium
ATACACGTTTGAGGCGAACAACCGAACCTATATTGGCATTTCGAGTTCAGAGACGTTGCAGATTGCCCCGAACCGACTGCCATGCATTTGCCAGATTCTATATAACCCCAACAATCCAAATCAAAGCCGGCTGCTTGAAAAAGATGAAATTGCGAAGCTGGCTGCTGCAAATGCCACGAATCATATCGATAAACGCGATCATTTGGGCCGCACAAAGCTGATGATGACGACATCGGTCAAAGAAATGCGGCAGCTGCTGTATCAAGGTGCCGATGTCGATGCGAAAGATCACGCCGGCGTACCAGTTGCCATGTATCATATCAACGTGCCGGAACGTCTTAAAATGGTATTGGATGCCGGTGCCGACCTCAATGAAATTCATGAAAATGGTGAAATTCTCTTTTTTCAGTCGAAATATTGTCAAAATCTTGAATCTGTACGGCTTCTCTGCCAGGCCGGATATAATATTAATGCAAAAGATAATAGTGGCGACCCTTTACTCATCTATAAACATATTTGGGATAATCTTGAGCTTGTTAAACTGCTTATCGATGCGGGTTATGATGTCAATGCAAAGGATCAAGCCGGTAATCCATTACTGAGCTATAAAGATATATATTCTAATCTTGAGCTCGTCAAACTACTTATCGATGCGGGGTATGATGTCAATGCAAAAACGAGTATTGGCAATCCCTTGTTATGCGTCGGAAATCTATCTGATAATCTTGATCTCGTCAAACTGCTTATCGATGCTGGTTATGACGTCAATGCAAAGGATAAAGACGGCGATCCGTTGCTAGGTTATCAGCATATTATAAAAAATCGTGAACTTGTAAAACTGCTTATCGATGCTGGCTATGACGTTAATGTAAAAAATAATAATGGTGATCTATTATTGGCTTGCTCATCATATATTTCCAATCTCGACCTTGTCAAACTGCTCATCAATTCAGGGCTTGATGTCAATGCAAAGAATAATAAAGGCAATCCTTTACTTTGTACTAGAGAAATTTATTCCAATCTCGAGCTAGTAAAATTGCTTATTGATGCGGGTTATGATGTCAATGCAAAAACGAGTATTGGCAATCCCTTGTTATACGTCGGAAATCTATCTGATAATCTTGATCTCGTCAAACTGCTGATCGATGCGGGTTATGATGTCAATGCAAAGGGTAAAGCCGGTAATCCATTACTGAGCTATAAAGATATATATTCTAATCTTGAGCTCGTAAAACTGCTCATTGATGCTGGTTATGACGTCAATGCAAAGGATCAAGCCGGTAATCCATTACTGAGCTATAAAGATATATATTCTAATCTTGATCTCGTTAAACTGCTTATCGATGCCGGGTATGATGTCAATGCAAAGGATTAAAGCGGTAATCCATTAAATTATAATGTACGAGAAAATTTCTGACGTAAGCAAATCGGTGGGGTTAGTAGCAACAATTCAACTTATTGTTAATACGTACCGTTATTGAGCGCTTACCCTCAATCCATATCGCGTGAGGCTGTAAGCAGCTGCTTACGAAGGTGTGCGTTTTCTTTGCCGTTCGTGCAACTGCGCGGTCCGCCCGTCTCCACGCGAGATGTGGCAGAATAAATACCGCCCGCGTATTCCCCATGGCGCCGCGTTGCATGCAACGCGCCAGCCATGGGAAATAGCGGGCGGCAGAGGGCCGTATCGGCGTACGCCGATAGGCCCGACGCGTGTGGCGTATCGCGAAGCGATAGCCACCGCAAAAAAAACTAAACATGTGGATGCGGGCTGACGACGTCGCTTATTTATTTTCAACGATGTCGCGAACGGCTGCGAGGCTTTTTTCGCCAATCTCGCCGACAATGGCAACGAGGTGGGGACGGGCTGCGAGGAGTTTTTGCGCGACGTCAACGATCTCTTGGGCAGTGACTGAAAGCAGGTCGGCGCAGAACTGGGCGGGCTCGATGGTCATATTTTGCTGATTCATGGCGCTGATCCAGGAACAGAGTGAAGACCCGCCGTCCAGAAGGGCGCGGTGTTCCCAGATGATGCGTTTCTGGATGCGGTCGAATTCGGCAGCGCTCACGCCGTTTTTGGCGATTTCGGCTAGCAGGGCATAGACGGCGGTCAGTAGCTTGGGGACGCGGCGGTGTCGGCACGAGGCGTGGATCTGAAATAGCGTCGATTCGGTCGTGACTGAGAGCGTGGCTTCGGCGTCATAAACGATGGCCAGTTCTTCGACGAGTCGGCGAGAAAGGCGCGAGGCCATGCCGTCATCGAGAAGGCGAACGAGCAGCGAGAGGGCGTAAAATTCGCGTGTCATGGGACTTTGACAGAGGTAGCCCATGGCGATTTCGCTTTGCGTGGCGCCTTCGTTTTGGACATAGACGAGACGCGGCGCCGGAAGTTTGGCTGCCGTGTCGAGTGATTGCAGGGCATGGGCATAGACGGGCGACATGGCGCGCATCGCACGTGGCTTTTCGAGGTGGCGAATGCCAGAAAAGGCCGTTTCAACGAGGCGAATGAAGCCCGCTTGGTCGCTGAGCGGGCCGACGGCTACGAGCGTCATACGTTCGGCGCGGTAGTTGTCGTGATAGTAATTTAGAACCTCGACTTTTGAGATCTTGTCGATGTCATCGGGATTTCCAGCGATAGGACAACCCGCTTCGCCGTAGAATTCGTTGACCAAAAGATCGTCTTCGTTGATCAGGTTGCCGTCGGTATCGTAGTCGGCAAGGATCTCTTCGCGAATGATGTCGCGCTCGGCTGCAATGCCCGTCAGTTTGGGGCGCAATATGGCCGAGCCCAGCAGTTTTAAGACGTCTTCGAGTGACTCTGGCGGTGTGATCAGCTCAAAACTCGTGACTTCGCGCGCCGTGAACGCGTTGAAATCCGCGCCACGCGTCTCGAAGGCTTCGCTCAACTCACGAAGGCTGGGGTATTCGTCGGTGCCGCGAAAGATGAGGTGCTCTAACATGTGCGCCGTACCATTTAGATGTTCGTCGCGGCAGCCGGACGCGACGTTCAGCATCATGGATATGCGGTGAAGTTGCGGACGGTCGCAAAGAATGACGCGCATACCGTTGTCGAGTTCGATGAGAGATGAATGAAGTTTTTCGGGAAGTTCCATAGCTGCTCCTTTTACATTGAGTGAACAACGCGTCTTATAGCACTTGAACACAAAAGTTCCTGCATTATTTGACCGGCGGCAGGCTCGGACTTAAATAGTCTCCGTTTTTTGAGGCGTTCAGACGCACACGGACGTGCGGTTGAAATGACGGGGTGCTCGCGCCCTTCATGCTTTGCATAATAAAGGTTGAATCATGGCTGACGAACTCAATCAAAGCGAAATCGAAACGGTCAATATTGACGCGGCTGCCGTTATGGCGTCCATGAATGAGGATGAAAATGGCGCTGACGCGGTAAAATGCGCGTCGAAAGATGCTGATCATGCTGAAAACGCGTCGAAAGATGCTGATCATGCTGAAAACGCGTTGAAAGACGCTGATCATGCTGAAAACACGTTGAAAGACGCTGATCATGATGTCAACGCGTCGAAAGACGCGTCTGATGTTGTCGAAAAACGGGATAATTCGAAGGCGAACAACGCGGAGGCTGCGGATTCCGACAAGGTGACGGATACGGGCGATGACACAGCTGCCAACGCAACGGAAGACAAAGCCGATAAGGATTCGGTCAATGAGGCATCTGACAGTGCTGACAAGGCATCTGACAGTGCTGACAAGGCGGCAGCGGCGTCTGTTGCTGCGCCTGCGGCCAAAGTCATTCCCAAACATCATTTTACGATCATTGATGCGTTTTTGGGCATTGGCACATTACTCTTCGTCTTTTGTTGCGCGGGCATTCTGATGCCGAATTTTTCTGATGAGGCCCTGATCGCAGGTTACATTTTGGCCTTTGTGTTTATCAGTGGCTTGTTTTACGCGACATTGCACCTTCAAAAAGTGGGTTGATCGTTATAGCGCAGTCAAGCTGCCCGCGCGGAGAAGGCGCGCGGGCAAAATAGTTGAGTTGTAATGTCAGTGCCCGAATTCCGCGTTAAATAGTTCAACACCGCGTTTGAGGCGGTTCAAACCGTCCAACAGTGTGGCTCGCGGGCACGCAATATTGATCCTGAAGAAGTTACCGTCACCAAAGTGTTTGCCGTCTGAGACGAAGAGGCCCGTTTTTTCACGAAGGTAGGAGGCGAAGCGGCACGGATCGCCAGAAAGGCCATGACAATCGATCCACAAAAGGTAGGTGGCTTCCGACGAAACGACGCGAAGTGACGGAATGTTTGACTTGATAAAGTCGATCAACGTTAATTTGTTTTGATAAATATATGCTTTGGCTTCTTCCAGCCAGGCTTTGCCTTGTTCAAAGGCGACGATCGCGGCATCCAGAGCTAAAAAGTTGACGCCAGAAAGCTCGTCGGCTTTGAGCGCAGCCCACATTTTGTTGCGCAAAGCCGGGTTGGGCACACACACAGCGGAAGTTTTGAGACCGGCGATGTTGAAACACTTCGTGGGGGACATGAACATGACGCAGTTATTTCGGCAAGTTTCCGACACTGAGGCAAAAGGCACGTAGGATTTACCTGGATCTGTGACGTCGCAATGAATCTCGTCGGCCAAAACGATGACGTGATGCTTAAGGGCGAGTTCGCCGATGCGCGCGAGCGTTTCACGCGACCAAAGGTTACCCGTCGGGTTTTGTGGGTTGCACAAGATCATCAGCGTCGTTTGCGGGTCCGCCAGGTCGTTTTCTAACCGCGACCAGTTGATGGCATATACCGATTTTTCCGCATCGTAATCGAGTGGGCTATTTTTGATCACTCGCCCGTTATCTTCTACGGAATAGAAGAAATGGTTATAGACCGGTGTCATGAGCAGAACTTTTTCGGCCGGGGTTGAGAGTTTGCGAATGGCTGCGCCAACGGCTGGAACGACGCCAATGGTGTATTTCAGCCACTCTGGATCGATCGTGAGGTCGTGTTCTTTTTTCCACCATTGGATGTAAGCGTTCGACCAGGTCTCAGATGGGCATGAATAACCAAAAATGCCGTGTTCAAGGCGCTTGTTCAGGGCTTCGCGAATTTCGGGAGCAACTTTGAAATCCATGTCGGCGACCCACATAGGGAGCTCGTTTTCGCCAACTGTCCATTTCATGGAGTCCGTGTTTCTGCGATCATAAATGGTGTCAAAATCGTACATGCTTTGTCCTTTAATAATTATGATGAAGCCTCACCGTGTGGGGGCTAAAGTCGTGACGACGTGCCAGATAGCTTGACGTGTTCGTTCACATTGGTCGATTATACACAATTTGGTATGAAATAAAACAATCTGTTTCAGCTCAGCTCAGCTCGGTGGGGGCAATGCGTTTGCTTTTGTGGGTCGCTCGTTTGCACTTGTGCCCAAGCTCAGCCTGTTTGCCTTCGGCTTCGATACGGCTGAGATCTTTGTATTTTGACCAGACAATGAAAAATAAGCTGAGTCGTAACGACAAAGTCCATCAAATTGAGTCATGGTGTTGAAATGATGATAAAAATGATGTAGTATCTACAAGCTATGTGTGGTATTGCATTGTTCATAAAACGCGGTGTAATACATTGTAATTAAATTTTAGATGCCATGAGCCTTCAAACGAAGTTACGATGGAGAAAAAGTAATGAGTTACAGTTTAATAAAAGACGGATGCAGTTCTCGATGTAGTGGAATCAGAATGATAAATAAGCGTAATCATGAAGAAAAACTAAGCCTGTTGATCATAACGAAATATTCTAATTTTATTAGAATATGATTATTGTTAGGGTCATAGTTTATGTGAATATTTTTCGGCTGGAAGCCGATGTTTTGCATAACCGGTGGCATGGCGTGCTCAAAACTGCGGCTGGATGCTGCTGCTATTGTCTCTTTAATTATGTCATAACAATAATCCATTGAAGTAAAATTAACTTTTGAGCTGAGAGGAGGGGAGCTATGAAAGAAAATTGGGTTGAAGAATCAAGTTATATGACGATTTGGCACTCCGGTATGTTCGGGCTTGTTGTCGGTGATGCTTTGGGTGTTCCGGTACAGTTTATGTCAGAAAGTGACATAAAGAACAGCCATGAAGGCCCAGTGACCGGGATGCGCGGAGGCGGCGTATATCATAAGCCTGCGGGAACCTGGTCGGATGACAGTTCTATGGCACTTGCGACTTTGGACAGTATTCTGAATAAAAACGAAATTGATCTTGATGATATCATGTCCAAGTTTAATTTATGGCTTCAATATGGGTTCTATACGCCCGATGAAGAGACCTTTGACCAGGGCATTACCTGTTCGCGGGCGATTGAGGCTTATCAAAAATGCAAAGATCCGCTGACGTGTGGCGCAACAGGAGAATATGCCAACGGAAACGGCGCCTTGATGCGTATTCTGCCGGTCTGTCTTTACCTCCTGGATTCCAATAAAAGCCCGCGAGTTGCGACCGATGAGGCTATTGCTCGGGTACATTCGGTTGCAGCGCTTACGCATAACACGCTGCGAAGCAATATGTGCTGCGGTTTTTATTATTTTATGGCTAAGGCCATACTGGATGGTGCAAACAGACCCCTGCAGGATGTGCTTCAGGAAGGCATTACGAACGCGTCGG
>JAZUKH010000226.1:0-7096 GCA_045643185.1 Myxococcota bacterium
CCAACTTAAGTTTACGATGATCTACCGTAACCGTTCCTGAAGTTGGTACGGCCGTGTGGCTTGTTTGAGCGAAGCGAGTTCCACACGGCCGACAAAAGAGCGCTCGGGGGTTGCAAGGGGGACGGTAGAGACGTGCGGCCCGCGCGTCTCTCCGTCCCCCTGCGCACCGCAGGCCCAGCCTGCTCCAAAACAAAATGTTCAAAAATAAACAAACTAAAACAAATTATGATCCTTGGCTGAATCATATCAACGGGAATAATCTCCCGCGCTCAAGTGTTGTCCTGACGCGTCGCGTTATGCTACAATGTAACAACAGCGATGACGAGTTTTGTCCCATCGCAATTCATCCTACATCAATCAATAAAGGAGTCCTCTCATGAAACAACAGATTACGGCGCTTATGGATACGATTTTGACCAAAGGTATGGCTATTGTCGAAAGTGAAAAATGTCAGCAGCTTCTGTCCTCACCGCAGGCTCAGAAAGCCATGGATCTTGGCATCTCCGCGCTGACCAAAGTCAACGAGATCAAAGAAGCCGCCAAGTCGAAAATCGCAGCTAACCTCGGTCTGGCTACCCAGAAAGACCTGGATGCCCTTCGCGAATCCCTCAACAAAGTTGAAGAAAAAGTTGGCGTGAGCGATGACGCTGCTGCCATCGCCGCTGATAACAATAACGACGCGGAATAATCAACTTTTTGCCCGTGAGCGTTCAATGACTTAAAACCCGAAAGGCTCAAAATTGCCTTTCGGGTTTTTTTTGAGCCTTACTGTTTAATGACTAGCCAACCAATCAACGCCAGCTCCGTCTGAGCATGGCCACAAATGGATCGAAAATGTCCCGAAAAACCGTCGTTCTCATCATCGTGATTGCGCTTTGCGTCCTCGTGACAGCTGGCGCCGTCACATGGTTCGTCGTTGTGCCCAACATCGTTGACGCCAAACTGGATGACGCCTTCAAAAAACTCCAAACCAAAACAGAGCGCCATCTTGAGATCGCAAACGTGTCGCTAAAATCACCACGACACATAACCCTGACGGATATCGGCATCTCCGAACCGAACGACCCGCAAAACCAAGCCATCACCATCGACCAGGTCGATCTTAAGTTGGCAAACATTCCCGGGCTAGGTGACCTGCGACTGAGTGAGATCAACGTCGGTGACGTGAGCGTCCACGTCACGCGCGATAACGACAAGACGAATTTTGACGACATCATTCAGGCACTCAGACCCAAAAACAAAGCTGACAACGACAACGACAGCGAAAACGACGAAACGAGCGAACCACCAGCTTGGAAGAAATACATCACGCCCTATCCTGACGTGACGCTTAACCAGGTTCAGATCACGATGCCCGAGCTGGCTCTGACGCCATCCCTCGCCGTGACAGGCGTGGCCGCCAAAGACATTCAGATCACCTGGGACGAAGTCGACGGCGAAAACATGCTCGTCATGCATGCCAAAGCAGCGACCGCGTTGCGCGAAAACGGCACTGAAACAACCTACCAGACGTCGATTCGAGCCAATGTCGTGAATGCCCAGAACGGCACGATCGAATTGTCACTTCCCAAATCCACGGATGATGAACTCCCAGACGTGTTTAGCCCGGGCAACTTCACGGTAAACGCCCAAAAAGTCGTCTACACGCTGCCGACCACGTTTGAGATCATACAACCCGTGCTCAAACATGGTGAAACGTCCATCTTTGAAGCACGAAACGCACGCATTCGACTGATGAGCATGCCGCCCCAAAAAGTCAGCGGCATCTGGATCAAGGAATTTGAACTCACGAACCCCGCGATCCACGCAGAATTCACCGATGACGGCAACGATTTTACCGACCTAATGACGACGCTCCGTTCGACTTTGTCAAAACAGGCGCCCAAAATTCAAAAAGCCGATGCGCAACCCCAAGACGGTGAGGGCGATACCGAACTTGCTCAAAACGCCGAAACCGAGATCGTCCCCGAACAAACTGCGCCCAAACCAGCCTCAAAAAACCTTCGTGATTACTACTTTGCCCAACGCTTTTTTGTGAACGACGGCTCGATCATTCTGCACGATGCGCGCCAAAACCCGCGTGGTGACATTCACATCGACCAGATCACGCTCGAATCGGGCTACCGCAGCATTCGCAAACTCGTAGATTTCAACATCGTGGCGACGACCAGTGCCCCGTTCGATACCAACATCGCCCTCAAAGGCGAATACGGTTTGAAAAGCGAACAACTGAGCGCCAACGTCGATCTCAGGCAGTTCCGCAGCAACGCGTCGACCTTGACGATGCAGCACGCGGTTCGTGCGTTGTTTAACATCACGCCCCCACCCGAACCGGAACCACCACGAGCGGCTGGCCCGACCCCGACCGACTTGCCCAACGGCATCTCGCGCCTGCCGGCTCGTCTGCCCAAACCGGCCCCCGTGCCCGTGCCGCCGCCCAAACTCTCAGCCGATCAACAAACGCCATTCGACCGAGTCATGCGCATCTTCGACTTCGACCAGACCGACATCACCGGGAATGCCTCGCTCAACGCCGACTTTAAGGCCAAAACCGCGACAGTCAACGCCGACTGGAAAACACGCGGCGTCGCCATTTTCTCACCGATCATCAGCACCGAACCGTTCTCGCTCGACCACGAAGCTCACCTGGAAATCGGCTATAACGGCATCGAAAAGCCCGTCGTCGAGGTCAAAAAATTCGACATCACACGTGAACAGGCGACGATGAGCCTCACCGGAACGTTCGCACAAGAAACCACGACGCTCGACAAAGCGAAGCCCACCGAAAACAACACGTTTGACACACTGGGTTACGACTTCACCCTCTCGTTGCCGTTGCAGGACGCCATGACGATCTTCAACGCCACGCCGCACGCACTGCGCACAGAGTTGGATGGCATGACCGCGTCTGGGCAGATCGGCTTTGACCTGACCGTCAAAGGCAAACTGAGCGCCATCGACGAGACGCAGCACAAGTTCGTGCTGAACCAGACGCCTGACTTCGCCATTCAACGTTGGCCGGCAAACCGCAACCTGACGGATCTCAATCACGGATTCCTTTACCACGTCAACGACCCGAACGCGGTCGAATCGCACGACATCACCATTCCGCCCTCGATCTACCCGGTTTTGAGCGCCGACATCATTCAGCGCATTCCAAGCGCCATGTATGCCCCGGGCATCACGAATGAGAACATTCGAAGCCGTTTTCCAAACTGGGTCACCTTCGAAGACCTGAACCCGTGGCTCGTTCAGCTCATCACCACGACCGAAGACGGCAACTTCTTTACCCACGAAGGCTTCTCGCCCTTACAGATCAAGGCGGCACTCGCCAAAAACGTCAAACGCGGTGAATTCAATCGCGGCGCTTCGACGATCAGCATGCAACTCATCAAAAACCTCTTCTTCGAACGCCACAAAACGCTCGCACGAAAAGCCCAAGAAGCCCTCTACACATGGCTCATGGAGTCTTATCTTCACATTCCGAAACAGCGGATCATGGAGATCTACTTCAACATCATTGAGTTTGGACCCGAACTCTATGGCATCGAAGAAGCCTCCAAATACTATTTTGGCAAACGCAGCGACGCCCTGACGCTCAACGAAGCCGCCTTTTTGATCGCGATCATTCCCGGACCGCGCAAAGGCGAGTCGTATCGTTCAAAAGGTGAGATCACGAGCTATTTGCAAAAAACCGTGGGTTTCTACATTCGCGAAATGTATCGCCGAAAATGCGCGCCCGAAACGATCAAGCAGATGCACGCGCGCTTTGCCAAAAAGAATCAGCCGGTGCCGTTTGAGCCATGTTGCCCGACCCAGGCTGATATTGAACTCATGCAGCAACAACCCATTAAATTCTATCTACCTGACCCGAGTGATCCGCTCAAATACGGCTATGATCCGTCGCTCTATTATTCTGACGGTACGCCGATCTACCCAGTGCATCGTTCGTGCGGCTACAATGCCGAAGCGGCTCAGGACGCGATGGATGCGCTTAGCGCCATCTTTGAAGAATATAACGATTGATACATAAAGCGGCGAAAGACCGCTGAGTAAGTAACCGTGCCCAACGCGTGACAGCTCGTGGCGAACAACGTCACGCGAGCACGACTACGCCCTCGCCCCTCCTTTCTCTTGACACGCCCGCCTAAACTGGCTCGCGGGTCTTCTAATCCGTACTCAGTCTTTCACTGAGAAGCTTTCGTCATAAAGGAATTTTCGATGAAACTGTTTGATAATCAAAAAAACCGCTGCGCTTTGATCGGCATGATCCACCTGGGTGCCCTGCCTGGCACGCCTGGCAGCTGCAAATCGGTCAACCAGATCCTTGACGACGCCATGTTTGACGCAGAAGCCCTGGTTAAAGGTGGTTGTGACGCACTTTTGGTCGAAAACATGGCCGACCTGCCCTACCTGAATGGTCACGTTGGCCCCGAGATCGTCGCCTGCATGACGATGGCGGTCGACCACGTGGTTCGCAACTTCGACTTACCCGTCGGCATTCAGGTGCTTGCGGGTGCCAACTGTGAAGCCATGGCCATCGCGTCCTGCGCCGGAGCCAGTTTCATTCGCGCCGAGTGTTTTGCTTACGCACACATTGCCGACGAAGGCATGATGAACGCCTCGGCTGCCGAAGTGCTGCGTCTGCGCAAATTGCTTGGTTCGAGCGTCAAAGTTTGGGCCGACGTTCAGAAAAAACACTCGTGCCACGTCATCACGAGCGACACGACGCTCGAAAATCTCGCCCACGGCTTTGAATTCTGTGGAGCGGATGCGCTCATCGTCACCGGCGTTTCGACCGGCTGTGCTGCCAACATCGCTGATATCGACAAAGCCAAAGTCGCCGGCCTGCCCGTCGTCATTGGCTCCGGCATCGATGTCTCGAACATCGCCGATTTCGGAAAAAAAGCCGATGGTCTCATCGTCGGCAGCTGGCTCAAAAAAGACGGCTTCTGGCGCAATCCCGTCGACCAGACGCGCGTTCGCGCACTCGCTGATGAACTCGACAAGATCGGTTAGTTCCCATGCGTATTTCCGAGATCTTTTATTCCATCCAGGGCGAATCCACGTTTGCGGGCGTGCCATGTCTGTTCGTGCGCGTCACCGGTTGCAACCTGCGTTGCCGCTGGTGCGACACGTCTTATGCCTTTGACGGCGGTCAAAACCTGTCAGTCGACGAAATTTTGGCAAAACTTGCGACCTACTCGTGCAAGACCGTCGAGCTCACAGGCGGCGAACCCATGTGTCAGCGCGACGAAGCCATCGAACTCATGCAACGACTGGTCGAGCGCGGATACACGGTCCTGCTTGAGACCAATGGCTCGCTCAAACTCAGCGATGTCCCCAACGCCGTTCATCGCATCATCGACCTCAAACCACCGATGAGCGCACAGACTCACAACGAAGCCATCTGGCGCGAATACGCTCAGGACTGGCGCGACACCGACGAAGTCAAATGCGTCGTCTGTGGACGCGAAGACTTCGACTGGTGCCTCGAAATACTCCGACAATACGGCGCGCTCGGACGCGTCACCGTCCATTTCTCGCCCGTCTGGGGCGAGTGTGAGACGCAAGACCTCGTCAAATGGATCTGTGATGCTAACGAGCCGATTCGACTCAATTTCCAGATCCACAAAGTCATTTGGGATCCAAACGCACGTGGCGTCTAAACGCCAAAACGACGCGAAAACTGCGATTTTTAACCCACAACCATTTCGCAGATATAATGCTCAGTGTTTCGGCGAAGGAGTTTCTAAACAACGTGTGTTTGGGCTCCGCCAGAAGAAGGGGTAGCGGCGTATTTTTTCCATGATGACGCGTACATACTACGCGGCATCATGGAAAAAATAGCCGCGTAGGGGGAGGCTTCCCCCTCCAAATCCACATTCAGAATCTCCCTCGCACCGAAAAACGTTGATCCCAGCTTTCATCGGAGGATGGAATGTCCACCACATTGTCAAAAACTTTTCGTTTTGAAGCCGCACACCGCCTGCCCTATGTTCCGGAAGGTCACAAATGCGGCCGACTTCATGGTCATAGCTATCAAATTGATGTCATCGTAGAAGGCGAAGTTGATCCCAAAACCGGCATGGTCATTGACTTTGCCGAGATCACCAAAGCCTGGGAGCCGCTTCATGCTGTTCTCGATCACTATTATTTGAATGAGATTGAGGGACTCGACAATCCGACTTCTGAAGTGTTGTCAAAGTGGATCTACCGAAAACTCAAACCGGCATTGCCGCTCCTCAAAGCGATTTATGTTCATGAAACTTGTACGTCCAGCGTACGATATGAGGAAGGTTAAATATTATGCGTGATGTTGCAGGATTAATTTTAGCCGGCGGGCGCGGAACCCGCATGCATCAGGATCAGAGCAAAGCACTTTCCAAAGTCGCGGATCGTTGCATTCTCGATTGGCTTTTGGACGCTTGTCAGCTCGCAGGCATGGAACAAGTCGTCGTCGTGATCAACCCCGCTGCTGACGACATCAAAGCCCACCTCGCCAACGACCACCATGCGCTCGACGTTCACATTGCCGTGCAGGAAACGCCGCGTGGCACAGGGGACGCCGTTCGCGCCGCGCTGCCCGTGCTCGAAACGCTCGGCGCACGCTACGTCATGATCCTTTTGGGCGACCTGCCCAACATTCAGGCCTCGACGCTCAAAAAACTCATGCAAAAACGCGACAAACAGTCGATGCGCTGCCTCACCGTCGAACGCGATGACCCGTCCGCATACGGCAGAATCATTCGCGACGCCGAAGGCAACGTCCTCCGCATCCGCGAATTCAAAGACTGCACTGCCGAAGAAGCCCTCATTCACGAAGTCAATGTCGGCATTTACTGCGTCCCGCTCGAATTTCTCAACTCCGCCATTCCGCGCATCAACAACAAAAACGCCGCAGGCGAGTATTATTTGACCGATATTATTGAGATCGCCAATGGCGATGGCGTCGCCGTCAACCCCGTCATCGCATCCGATCCGGGCGAAGTCATGGGCGTCAACACCCAGGATGAGCTCGACCTCGTCGAAAAATGGCGAAAAAAACGTAATCTCTAAACGCATTTTTTATTATTTTTGGGGAGGAAGTCGGAGG
>JAZUKH010000227.1:0-11287 GCA_045643185.1 Myxococcota bacterium
TTTGTAATTTAATATAATATTCGACGGCTTAATATCCCGGTGAATCACTTGGGGATCGCCCTGATGCAGTTGTTGCAGGACATCCAGTAGCTGCAAAAGAATCGCGCCGATCTGTCCGATTTGAAAGCGGTGACCATTCGCAATAAACTTCTGAAGCGGCTCGCCCGCAATATAATCCTGAACGATCAGCGCCATCGGAACTTCGCTATCGAGCGATTCGATCGTTTCGTAAACCTTCGCAACGCCAGGGATATTAAGACATTTTAGGACCTCAGCTTCACGGTGAAAAAGGTCGTATGCTTTCCAGTCTTTGACCGATTGAATGAGAAGCTGTTTGATCGCAACTTCACGATGATCCGCGCACGATTCAGCAAGAAAGACCGAACCCTGGGACCCCTTACCGAGTGACTTGATGACGCGATATTGGTTCGAAAGCAGCGCTTGCATGGCTTCAACATCACGGCTGGATTGATGCGTCGTGGCTTGTGATCCAACCTTTTCGTTCTGTTTTTGTACTCGTATTTCATTTGTATCTAACATTTGTTCTTCCATAAAGCGTAGCTAACTGACGGGGTTTGCTTTATCCATCGATGAAAACTACTGATTAGGTTAATCTCCTAATAACGGACTAATATCATAAAATCGATATTCTTCAAACGGCTCTGCAAAATCATCTCGTTTTACATATTTCACAGTTATTTTATCACCGACTTCATAATGAGTTTCTGTTTTGACACGAGAAAATGCTGTATAATATTTATGTCCAATATTGACAACATATTCAACAATATCACGATGAATACAGGTGATCTCGCCTGCGGCCTCATGGCTTTTGGATAGATCGAGCTTTTCTACATCATTCTCGGCGAATTTTTCAATAACGGTCTTGTCAATGTCGTAGTTTGGAAGTTTTGCTATTGCTTTATCTAAATCTTTCCACATAGAGATCACGATCACGGCTATGAATATAGGGGCTGCCAGGAGAGCTATAAAATCTATTGGATCACCAAATACATGAAGTTTCCATATCAGTGCCAGGCCCATGACCAAGCATATCCCGACCGGTGAGATCCATTTCTTATTCGCAATGCTAAGTTTCCATTCCATCTTTTTTCGCTTGGCAATCGCGGAAGCATTAATATTTACCAGAACATGCGAAACCGATTGAAGCAGCGTCTTAGCATCTTTCGGACGATCACTCGGATTCACGGCCAGCATTTTATGAAGCAGCTCGATCGTTTCCTGGTGAACGCTGGGGACGGATTCTATGAGCTGTTTGTCAAATTGAATGACGAAACCATCACTTGGAAATTCTGACGGGTTAATGCCTGTCATCATGTGCAAAGCCGTTGCACCCAAAGCGTAGTAATCCGACTGGATCGTGCAGTCGCCAACGAGCTGTTCCGGAGCCATGTAGCCCACCGTGCCCGCAACCGTCGAGTTAAGACCACGCTTTTGGGGATTTGCAACCGCACCGAAGTCGATGAGACTCAGTTTGGTGCTGCCTTGCGGCGTTGTCCGAACAAGAATGTTTGATGGCTTAATATCGCGGTGAATGATGGGCTGAGCGTACGAGGTTTGAAGTTCATAAACGATTTCTGCCACATGAAAGATCGTTTCAAGCGTTTGGATCTCGTCGAATTTTTCACCCCTTTCGAGCTTGTCGAGTATGGATTCACTCTCGATGTATTCCTGAACAAGCCAGCACTCGGTGAATTCCCCTTCACCAGTGATATACTCGTAAAAGCGCGGTACCCCCGGCGTTTGAATCGATTTCAGCGCTTCAGCTTCGCGCTCAAATAATTCGTAATTTTTTAAGTTGTCACTAAATTTAAGCGCTTTAACCGCAACGACTTCACCAGTTTTGAGGTTACGCGCTTTATACGTTTTGCCGTTCGAGCCTTCGCCGATTAATTTAATATAATCATAACCATGTTGAAGTAGCTTCTTCGGGGTAGAAACAGAATTGTTGTCCATAAGTTTATCCTTTATATATAGCGTATTTTCTGATGTTAAAGACTGCCTGTTTTAGACAATGGCGAAATGAGCCAAGGCAGCCACGTCGAAAGACTTGGAAAAACCCTGATTTCATCGTCCCCAGGGAGAGGATAAGGCGAACTATAAACTTTTTCAATATTTTTCTTATTCTGAATAAGGTAGAGAATAGGGAGCAGATCGCCTTCTTTTACATCCGGTTTGACGTATGTTTCTACCGTGTGAATGAGATTATCTGGAGATAAATCATCGGGAGGATTAAAACTATAGGTAAGACGCCAACGGGCTTTATATGAATGATTTAATATTTTATCTATTTTATCTGACTCATGCTGAGAAACATACTCAACTCGAATGACGGTTGCTATAGATTTACGCGCATGTTTTAAAAAATTATAATCTCGTATAATTCCACGACTTATCGAGGATGCCAAACAAAAGAACATAGGCATAATAAAAGCAATGAGTACAACAAAAAGTACAATATCTCCTATTTTCTCTATATGACCAGCGGTTATTATAGTCATCCAAGTGATAAAAAAGAAAAGAATAATCATCACAACACCCCAAACCACCGGCATCAAAGTATCGATAAAACCGACGAAAATTTCTTTAAAACACTCACAGCGTTTACCTCCACAGAACTTTATATAGATCAACAATTTGTTTTGCTTTATATCTGGAAGGTAATCGCCTAGGCGTTGAATCTTTAAATTCTTGCCATAAGACGATATTTCCTGTTTGCCGGAAGGAATAAACTCCACTCAAAGAATACTGTTTCTGGGCACGAATCGCTTGTATTCTAGGGATGTCATCAAATTTTTGCGCTTTTAACGCTGTAAAAAATCTGCGAATTTGTTTGTAATCGGTCATGCGATCTTCAAGGCGTGGTTCGAGCATTTGGCGCAAGAAACCAGTAATTTGATGCGGCAGGTGTTCCAAATGGGAATCAATGAGGACGTGATAATCCTGGATCTCGAGGTCTTCCGGCGCCACACCGCTCAACAGATATACCGCCACGATCGCGAGCGAATAAATGTCGCTCGCTGCGCTGGCTCGCCCCATCAGCTGCTCAGGCGCCATGTAGCCATAAGTGCCGACAACGGTCGAACCACCGCCCTTCACCTGGGGATTTGATACAGCACCAAAATCGATAAGATGAACTTCGGGGGTCATAGAGTCATCTTTGTAATTTAATATAATATTCGACGGCTTAATATCTCGGTGAATCACTTGGGGATCGCCCTGATGTAGTTGTTGCAGGATATCCAGTAACTGCAAAAGAATCTCGCCGATCTGTCCAATTTGAAAGCGGTGACCATTCGCGATAAACTTCTGCAGAGGCTCGCCCGCAATATAATCCTGAACGATCAACGCCATCGGAACTTCGCTATCAAGCGATTCGATCGTTTCGTAAACCTTCGCAACGCCAGGGATATTAAGACATTTTAGAACCTCAGCTTCACGGTGAAAAAGGTCGTATGCTTTCCAGTCTTTGACCGATTGAATGAGAAGCTGTTTGATCGCAACTTCACGATGACCTTCGCACTTTTCGGCAAGCAAGACCGAACCCTGTGACCCCTTACCGAGTGACTTGATGACGCGATATTGGTTCGAAAGCAACGCTTGCATGGCTTCAACATCACGGCTGGATCGATGCGTCGTGGCTGGTGATCCAACCCTTTCGTTCTGGTTTTGTACTCGTATTCCGTTTGTATCTGACATTTGTTCTTCCATACAGCGTGGAAAACCGACCGATTTTAACAGCAATAATGGCGCAAAATCGTCGGTTGGATAAGCGGTTAAGCTTGCTCGAATAGAATATTAATGCGAATAATAATGACTATTCGCACAAATTTCCTGTAAAACCTTATAACACCAAATGCACGTGAATTGACAATATTTCCCATCCCATATTTCAACTCAGCGATGTAAGTTTTGTCTGGTCAAAAATTCAAAATCTCAACCCTAAAGAGCGCTCGTGGTTGCCAGGGGGACGGTAGAGACGTCCGGACCGCACGTCTCTATCGTTCCCGGACTGACCGCGCTATCTCCGTCCCCCTGCGTGCCCCAGGCCCAGGCCTGCTCCAAAACCAAACGTTCAAGAATATACGAACAAACTAAAACGAATTGTGATCCTGTCTGAGCAGCAATCAAGCTGCACAATAGTTATACATTTTACCGTTAACAAAGACCAAAATTTGGTGTATGTTAGAGATGTGTCATGGGCTTAGAAGTCTCTAAAGCCCCTTTATATGAATATTACATTTGTAAAACTTTTACCGGAAGTTCTATCTATGAAAAAATCGAAAGTACGACGTTCAGTTTTATTAAGTTTAGCCGCAAGTATTTTCTGCATGGGCGGATTTGGACTAATTCCGGGCAATAGCTTCCTACCCGAAGCCTTAGCACAGGATATTAACTACGAGCTCGATAATACTAAGTCATTGCACGATCAACTCGAAAAGTTGCCGCGCAAAGGTCCTGAGAATGCCAAAATTAAAATTCTTCAATTCAGCGATTTCCAATGCCCCTTTTGCAACAGAGTTGAATCGACACTCACGAGACTAATGAATGACTATCCCAATGACGTTGCGATCTACTTCGTTCAATATCCATTGGACTTTCATAAAGATGCAGAATCAGCCGCCAAAGCCTCGTATGCAGCACTTCTACAGGGAAAATTCTGGGAAATGCATGACAAACTCTATATGAATGCAATGTCTGACGATATCTTTGTGCAATTAGCCCAAGAACTCGATTTAGATATCACACGCTTTAACGCCGACCGCAATTCGGTCGCGGCACAGAACTATGTCGATACCTGCAAGTCTGCTGCAGTGACATTCGGACTTAATGGAACACCATCTTTTCTAATCAATGGCACAAGTCTTATTGGTGCTCAACCCTACGAGGCGTTTAAAAAAGTCGTTGATAATGAAATCGAAAGATACGAAAACCTGGCCAAAAACAACAAAGGTAACAACTTAAATGTGGATTTGCTTTATCAACAATTGGTTGCAGATGCCCCAAAACAGGCAGAAGAAGCAAAAAAGCAGGAAAATGCCGTAAAAAATCAACCGGATAAACTCTCCAAATATTATATCGAAACGGGTAAATCGCCGGTCAAAGGCAATGATAAAGCACCGGTGACGATCGTCGTATATACCGATTTTGAATGCCCCTTCTGCCAAAAAGCCCGTGATACGATCAACGATCTAATGACCAAAAATCCCAATCAGATCCGTCTCGTCTTCAAGCATTTTCCGCTACCGTTCCATAATAATGCCTTATTAGCACACAAAGCTGCCGAAGCCGCCAAAATTCAAGGCAAATTCTGGCAATATTATGAGATCCTTTATGATAACCGCCAAGCACTGACTCGCGACGACCTCATTCTATATGCCAACACACTCAATCTGGATGAAGATCAATTCATTGCTGACATGGACAGCAACAAAGTCGCCCAGATCATCGAAAACGATATAGAATATGGCTCGGCAATGAATGTCACGGGTACCCCAATTTTCTTCATAAATGGTAAGGTCTTGGTTGGTGCTCAGCCATTGGAGAGCTTCCAGGATGCTGTAAATAACGCGCTGGAACAGGCAAAGCCTTATACCAAAAAGAAACTCAGCGGCGAAAAACTGTATCAACAACTCGTGAAAGACCAAAACGGCGTCTTTCAGAATGAATCAGACGACACGATTAACGTCAATATCCAAGGCGCGCCCGTCAAAGGCCCACAAAAAGCTCCGGTAACGATCGTGTTGTTTGCCGATTTCCAATGTACTCACAGCCAAAAATTTGCTTCGACACTCCAGACAGTCCTGAACGAACCGGCCTATGCCAACAAGGTCAAGGTCGTGTTTAAGCACCGTCCATGGTCCTTCCATCCCCAGGCACAGACTGCCGCCGAAGCCGCCGCGTTCGCTGCCAGCAAAGGAAAATTCTGGCAGATGTACGACAAACTTATGGGCACTTCTGAACTCAATACGGATTCCCTGCGTGCGATGGCTGCTGATATCGGTCTCAACCCCGATGAACTCACAAAAGCACTCAATGACGCTCAATTCAAAGCCGTCGTTGATCAAGATATCCAAGATGCCTATTCGATCGAGATCAAAGGAACGCCGTCTTTTCTCATCAACGGAAAACTTTTCCTCGGCTCAATTTCAGACTCCGAAATCCGTAGCATTCTTGATGATGCCATAACGAAAGCTAAGTCCAAACCTGCCAAAAAAGCGAATAAAAAGTAACGCACGTTTTTCGTTTATGAGACGACCGTTCCGGCCGTCTCTGCTCAGCGATTGTTTTGGTCATGTTTTATGTGAATAATTTTTCGGCAGGAAGCCGATGTTTTGCATAACCGGGGGGATGGCGCAAAGCGCCATGCCTCCGGTGTAATGACGTGCTCAAAACTGCGGCTGGATGCCGCTGCTATTGTCTCTTTAATGATCTTCATAACATAAGACTTCAAAACTTAATGCGTATGACTTCACGAATGATAAGGCGATCAATATGAAACTTCGAAGCTTGAACATACTATGTTGTATGCTGGCCCTGACACTGGGGGCTTGCCAAGACGATAACAAATTGAATGACAGTTCCTCCTCCGAACACCGTGACGCCGACGAGCATGGTGGCTCCGATCACAACGGAAACAAAGACACCCCCTCCGAGACGAAAGATCCAATCTCCGGCGCACAACGCCTGTCAAAAAACATCGTGTCCGTCTACCACGCCCAGAAGGACGACGCTGACCTAGTCGGCAATCGCACCACCCTGTTCGATTTCGCCGACCCAGCTTATGCCAAATACGCCGATACGACCTACGTCAAGGACGGCACCCAAGGCTACCGCGTCAGTTATGCCGAACGCAACAGCTGGTTGTTCACCAACTTTGAACGCGACTGGTCAGCTTATCAGGCATTCAGTTTTTGGGTTTACGCGCCACCCGGGTCGGTCGGACAAACCTTCGCAGTCACGATGATCAGCCCAAAGGCCGATGAGCTCGACGCCTGCCAAGATAGTCTGGCAGGTTCATGCGCCAGCAATTATTACAGCACGATCTTCACCATCGAAAAAGAAGGCTGGACTTTATATAATAAACCTTTCTCCGAATTTAATATTACGCGCGAACCGAGCGGCTGGAGCCACATTCACGCCCTCGTCATCAATTCGACCGGCTACGGTCAGACGAATGACACCTCGACAACGATCTACCTCAATAACTTCAACCTCTATTCCGATGCCAACGACCTCAACTATTCCTCGCATCTCCCCGAATTGAACGGCGCTGTCTTTGCCGAGGACGCACCACGCTCGATCATTGGAAACAAACTCATCAAAAACGCATTTCATAATAATGACGCCAAAACTTATATCAAAGACGGCGTCTACTGGATCCCGCTGTCGACGGTCGCCGCGCGCTACGATGACGACGCTACCTACGATGAAGCCGCCAAAACGCTGAAATTCAAACTCAATCAAAAACAATACACTTTTGTCGGCGATACACATGAAGTCACGATCGACGGCGTCAAACAGCCGCTCGACTTCACCATTGCCACCCAAAATAACGCCCTCTTCTTCCCACACACGTACATTCGCGACTTACTCGGCTACACCCAAGAATACCGCGATGAAATGGGCATGATCGTCCTTCACAACGGCGATCCAGAATTCACCTCGCTCACGCAGCGACTCGCCGTCATGTACGAAATGCTCTTCGTGCGTCCAACGGGCGCGCAGATCCTCACCGATATGTCAGCCCACCTTGGCGGCGACGTTCACCCGCGCGTCACGATGCGTCAGGCCGATTTCGATCGCCTGCGCGAATTATTAAAAACCGACGCGACCCTCCAGGAATACAAGCGTCGCTTGGAATTCAGCTTCGGCACCTCATCCGCCAATTTCATCGGCGCACCAGTCAAATACGAACGCTCTGACGGTATTCGCCTCCTGCCTGTATCGCGCGTCATCAGATCGCGCCTCATCATCTGGTCATTGCTGTACAAACTGACTGACGAAAAAGCTTACGTCGACCGCATTTGGACTGAAATGCAGGCTGTTTTCTCCTTCCCCGACTGGAACCCGTCACACGACATCGATACGGCTGAGATCATCTACCCGGTTTCGATTGCCTACGACTGGCTCTACGATGCCTGGACCGCGGAACAGCGCAAAGCCATCGAAAACGCCATCACCCAATTCGGTTTCCCCTTCGCCCTTGAGGTTTTCGCCGGCAAAAGAAAAATGTGGCCCGACAACAACCACACGAACGTCATCAACGGCGCACTCACTGCCGCCAGCCTCGCCTTCGCAAACGTCCCCGACATGCGCGAATCCTGCGAAACACTTTTGGGGAACGCCATCACCAACGTCGAACGCAGTTTCTTCACCTACGCTCCCGACGGCGGCTACATCGAAGGCCCCGGTTACTGGGCGTACGGCACCGATTTCCAGATCGTCATGCTATCTGCCCTCGAATCGGCGACCGGCACAAATTACAATCTGTACGAAACGCCGGGCTTCAAAGAATCCGTCTACCATCCGATCGATATGGAGAGCGATGCGGGCATCTGGCAGCTTCACGATACCGCGAATTTATTCACCGACACGCAGTATCTGCGCTGGTTTGCGCGCAAAGCCAACGATCCGTCGCTCACTCGCCTTCGCCTCAAGGAAATCAACGACAAGCATAAGGCCGTCTTTTTCCAAGACATCCTTTGGTACGATCCCGTCGACGAAAACGAACCCGTCAATCTACCGCTCGATTCGTATTACAAACAAACCGGCATCACAACGTCGCGTTCGTCATGGAACGCCGGCGCCATTTTCACGGGCCTTCATGGCGGCGAAAATTACAAAAACCGCCAGGACCTCGATATCGGCACCTTCATCCTCTACGCCTCGGGCAAACGCTTCTTCATCGACCTCGCGCCCGAAAACTTCAACACGTGGGGCGACGGCAACCGCTTCCTGCTCTACCGCAAACGCGCAGAAGGCCAGAACACCCTCGTCATCGGCGACGTCGATTACAAAACGACCGATCAGGTCGAACAATGCCTCTCAACCTTCCTCCGCCGCGAAAATTCACCCAAAAGTTCGATCTCCGTCATCGACATGGCGCCCGCCTACACCGCCGTCACAACGGGCAAACGCGGCCTGTTCTTCACCGACAACCGCACGACCGTCATCATTCAGGACGAAATCTCGCTCTCGTCCCCCGAGATCGTGCGCTGGGGCGCCCACCTTCCCGACTCCGTCACGGTCACGATGCACAACGGCAACCGCGCCGTCGATATGGTCGATGGCGACGCACGCCTCTATTGCGAAATCGTCTCCGACAACGCCGCCCTGACGTTCAGCTACGACGATGCCGGCTCGTACGATCCCAACTATCCCAATACGCCCGGCGAATACTATAACCACAACCCAAAAGACGATTACATCGGCGCCTACGATATCAAAGCGCTTCGCATCATCACGCCGCAAAAAGTCTCGAGTTTCAACCTGGCCGTAGCCTGCCGCCCGCTCTCCACCACCGACGCCGTCCCAGCATCGGGCAGTCTCTACACTTTCACAAATATCGATAACTGGAAATTACAATAATTCCGTCACATATTATTTATTTTTTGGGGGCTGCCTATCTGCGATACGGCAGCCTTTTGTCGCTATGGCTTCGCCATACGCGCCAAACGCCTCGGCTTCTCGCGCCACAAAGTGGCGCTCAATACGCCTCGGCAATACTTATCTCAACGCTCCCACTGCATTTGGAATCGCAATAACCTCGTCAAAATGCGTCACAAAATGCTAAAATACAACCTATAGGCCGCATTGATGTGTAAACATCACAGTGGCTGCATCAGGAGGTACGACAATGGCTGAGAAAAAATTACGACCAGGCGCTTTGGTAGATTTTTACACCGAATTTAAGGACAACCATGCGTATTACGTCGATAAAACGATGTTTATTGCGCAGGTTTTAACAAGTCCAAGTCGCGTTCAGCTCTACACGCGTCCGCGCCGCTTTGGCAAAACGCTTTCGCTCACGACGCTTCACACCTTCCTCGCTTTTCACGATTATTTGGGCAGACCCTTTGATCCAAAACCCTATTTTGAAGGTCGAAAGGTCATGAACTGCGACGACGAAGTTTTGTCACGCCTGGGCAAACACCCCGTCATCTTCATGTCGCTCAAGGAATGCTGCAAGCCCACATTTGAAGAAAGCCTGCTGAAATATGCAGATGCGGTTGCAGACTGCTGCCAGTGCTTCCGAAAATTGGCAAAATCCAGCAATTTTGAGCAAGACCGGCGCGATGCATTTATGCGCCTGGTACTTGAAACTGCGACAAAAAGTGAGCTCGAAAAGTCGATTCGTTTGCTTTCAGAATTTGTAACGATTGAATATGGCGTCAAACCGTATATTCTCATCGATGAGTATGATGTGCCGTTACAATCGGCATTTCATTACGGTTATTATGATGAAATGGTGTCGTTCATTCGTTCGCTTTTCAGTTATGGTCTCAAAACCAATTCCAGCTTCGAAAAAGCCGTATTGACCGGATGCATGCGCGTTTCCAAAGAATCTATTTTTACTGGGTTTAACAATCTGGATGTCTATTCGATAGAACGTGAAATGGATCAAGAATACTTTGGTTTTACCAAAGACGAAGTTATGGAGATGCTCAATTATTATGATTTGGGCGCTCGCTATGACGAGGTGCGAGATTGGTATGATAGCTATTTATTTGGCAATACACATGTCTATAATCCATTCAGCCTCGTGCAATGCGTCAAAGAACTCAGTATCGGTGCAAAAAATGCCCTACGTTGCTATTGGACCAATTCTAGCAGCAACGACGTGATTCGCGACATGGTCGTCGAACACCCCGAATGCCGTGATGATATCGAAATGTTATTAAAAGGCGAGTCGATCTATAAACCCATTCATGAATCGATGACCTATCGCGATATGAATTCGTATGCAGAAAATATTTGGACATTGCTCTATTATACGGGCTATGTCAAAAGCCTTTCGCGTCGCCAGGTCGGAGATAAATGGATTCACGAGCTCAAACTCGTGAATAAAGAAATTCACGCGATATTCCCGCAATTTATTGATATTCTATTCTACGAGTCGGTAAAAAAAGCAGGATCTTTCGGCATTCTATCAATCGATCTGGGATAAAAATGCGGATTTTATAAAACAATTTATTAATAATATATTAGCCGTCATGGTGAGCTATTACGACACGCAGGAAATGTTCTACCATGGCATGATGCT
>JAZUKH010000228.1:0-31720 GCA_045643185.1 Myxococcota bacterium
ACGTGTCCCGAACCATAATAATGTGAGTATTCTTCTGTAGGCACAAAAAATATATAGTATTGGATTGCAACGCGAACGACATGGGAAGGCCAAGACGTTTGCGAAAGAATCAGAGTCTGATCGACGTCAATAGCCTTGAAAAAGGCTTTTGGCGTCGACATTTTTCCTGGTATCTATGTCATCTAGGTCATGGATGATAGCATTTCGAGAAAGGTAAAGTTGCGCAATGGTTTTCTCGTGATCACGTCAATCGCTTGATTTGGGAAACGGGGTATTGCTCAGCAAGGGATCGCAATTCGATTTAGTTTTTTGTTTATTCCTGAGCACTTGTTTTGAAGTAGACCAGAGCCTGCGGTGCGAGGCATATACGTGAATTTATTATTTCAACGATATGCGTCATGTCGACTCTAGGCAAAACCCTTGTCAACCGTGACCATGTTGACAAGGGTTTTATAGCTCATCCCGTGGATACCGAACAGACGGAAGATTAAGAGATTACGATCTGTTAAACCAAGGATTCGCAGGTTTTATTGTTGATCGGCGTTCCACCGCATTCTGCACACGATCGATGAATGCGTTCGTCATCGTATTAGGGAGAGTTGGGTACACAGTAACCAATACTAATATCACAGCCTTTAAGATTCTCCACATGCTTCGGACAAACTGGGAACCGGTCGTTACATGTCATGGCAAGAGAGTAATCAATGCCGCTACAGTCTGATTTACATGGCATCTCATATTGAGTCATACCCTGTCCATCTTTCCGGAGAACCCATTCATGTATACCGGTTCCTGTCATAGGATCACAAACTTCGCCTTCGTCGACGTGTCCATCCCCGCAAAAAGGCTTGGTACAGCGATAAGGAGAGCGACTCGTGCGACAATATTCATCGGATTCGCAATTATTTAAGTTGTATTCGGTGCATTCAAAGCACATCGATGTGTCGAACTGGCACTGGTCATTGCATTTCAACTCATGAAGTGCCATAAGTGCATTTCCATTTGTTAGAAAACGTGGATTCAGATCACTGCATTGTTTACCGCCAAGATCAGGTCCGTCGCACATTTCGGTTGGCTGGTCGATGACGCCATTGCCACAATATGCCTCTGCTTTATTTTCAGTAATGGTGGCTTTTCCCATCTGGTCGACAGTGCCATTTTCTGGCCATTCGACATAGCAATAGATCGTCTGCGCGATCTCTTTCTCGTTGTAAGGATGTTCCTTCAAGTCATAACTAAATACATACCTATACTCGCCGGTATTTTCAAAGCTGAGTGTCGCCATATACTCGTCATTATTGGCATTGGGGCCATCCGCATTGAATGCGAAATTCTGCTGAGCATCGACGCGTTTCCACGTGTTGAGCGGAGATGAAGCGTTGGATGATTCGGTATAGAGCAAGTGAGCACCGACAATTTTGCTGCACCAGCCCGTGCCTTCGGTGCAATTTTTAACCCAAATGAGGCCGTAGACGGTGTTTGGTGTATTGGTGGTCGTCGTGTAGTTGTGATTGTAGTTATCATTACCAGCTTGGAAAGTGTCGATCCCGCAGTTGTATTCTTCATACCATTTGAGGTTGGAATACGTCGAGGGTGGTTCAACACATGTATTTGTAGAGAGATCGCATGAGGTCAGGCCGTCGGTACGATCCAAGCAGAAAATATCGTCGGTGCATTCGACGCATTTTGAAGTGTCGAACATACAGGATGGTGTGCAGCCGAGGATACCAGCTTTGTAGACACTTACGTCAGCACAAGTACGATCGGCGAGGTCAGAATTGTCGCATGCCTCGAAACTCTGGTTGACGACGCCGTCACCGCATGATGGGGCAGCATCGGGAGAGTAACAGGTATGCGAGCCGTCATTACATTTTGTTTTGTTGTCGGAACGGTTTGCACAATCCGAGTCGCCAACGCATTCGATACATTTGAATGACGACCAGATATCGCATTTGGTCTTTCCATCCGATCGTCCAACGCAGTTGCTGTCACTGATGCATTCTTTTGACAACACGGGAAACTCGCATACGCCCGTTGCTGTGTTGCACCTTGTTTTTCCGTCAGAACGTCCAGCGCAGTTGCTGTCGTTCGTACATTCTTTTGACGATGCGGATAGTTCGCATACGCCCGTTGTTGTGTTGCATTTTGTTTTTCCGTCAGATCGTCCAGCGCAGCTGCTGTCATTCGTGCATTCTTTTGACGATGCGGGTAGTTCGCATACGCCCGTTGCTGTGTTGCACCTTGTTTTTCCGTCAGAACGTCCAGCGCAGCTGCTGTCGTTCGTGCATTCTTTTGACGATGCGGGGAGTTCGCATACCCACGTTGTTGTGTTGCACTTTGTTTTTCCGTCAGAACGTCCAGCGCAGCTGCTGTCGTTCGTGCATTCTTTTGACGCCGTGGGGAGTTCGCATACGCCCGTTGCTGTGTTGCACTTTGTTTTTCCGTCAGAACGTCCAGCGCAGTTGCTGTCGTTGCTGCATTCTTTTGACGCCGCAGGGAGTTCGCATACGCCCGTTGCTGTGTTGCACCTTGTTTTTCCGTCAGAACGTCCAGCACAGTTGCTGTCGTTGTTGCATTCTTTTGCGACGTCTGGGCGTTCGCATTTGCCAGTTTCGGTGTTACACTTGGTGTTGCCGTCAGGGTTGGCGGCGCAATCTTCTTGATTGGAGCATTTGTTTTGGTCTGATGTCTCTGTACTCTCGTCAGAACATGCACATAACATCATGGATGCAATGCAGAGACTATAAAAAGTAAATTTTCTACGCATATTACTCCTTTATGGGGCATTGGTTAAAGGCTGTTCTGGGCAACATGCCTGGATATGAAATGAAGCGTAACGTATTCAGGATCGAACCGAAGAATCGACCATTTAGACACATCGCCTTAATATGTATTATACACAATTTACCATATAAAATCAAGCTAAGATGCTGTGATGATTTGCAAGGATAATCGACTATAAAGTTCCTAAATATATGTTGTATTCAATAATAACGTATTAATCTAGGGAGCGCTGCATTGATCTGCGTTGCCGGCACGATGTGGCGTATACGTTGCTTGTACTTCGGGTGTTGTGATCAACGCAATCATATTGTAATGGACAGGGGGAAAGAAACTACATAGCAGCGGCCTCCAGCCACAGAATTGGCTGGATGTTTTAGCCGGAGCCATGCGCTTTCGCGCATACCCCCGGTTATGCAAAACTTCGGCTTCCAGCCGAAAGTGTGTGTTCACATTAACTATGTTTAGAACAATAGATAAAATGAAATCGATTTCATCGATGCAATTAAACAATTTCGGGTTGAACGAATCGATTTCATCTTACTTAGTTAAAATATAATTGATCATTTAATCGTTGACCCAACCGCTGGTTCTAAGGACCAGGTATTCGCCCGTGCCCGCCATGCCGTCGTTTTTTTGTACAAAATTCAGGTGGCAGTATTTATCCGCAACATTTTCGGTCACAGCTGCTGCACCGCAGTTTTTGAGAAGATCACCAACGGTATAGGTTTTGATTTCGTCATTATTGCAGTTGACCGCTTCTGACAGCATATAGGATAAGGTAGCGCCATTTGAAAATTTAAAATCTGGATGACAAATGGGTGTCGCAGGATCGACAAAAAGTAGGCTCATCATAAGTGCTTGTGCGGCATTCGGGGATAATACGTCATCGAAACTGACATAATTCAAATCCGGATTGGATTTAATAGTGTCGAAAAACTCATTAAAGCGGAAATAATAATATTTTCCATCAAGTTTACGAATATAGGGATCATTATAGCATGTACCATTAATGCAGTAATTACCGTGTTCGCATACTTTTTGGGCGCAAGCGCATGAATCCTCGTTGCATTGAGGAAGGCCGTTTACGATGGTGTAGTTTTCTGGAAGCGGTTGTAATGAAATGCGATCGAGGCAGGCTCCTTTACGACAGACAGATAGGACAGGACAAGTCAAATTGCCGCATTCACAGCCATTATCATTAATACAAACGTTAACGTTTTTATTGTCTTTTGATAATGAACAGACGTAATCGTTAGTATTTAAAGTTAAGCGATCGCATATACAGCCGGACGTAGTATAATTAAATCCGTTTGGGCAATCGAGTCGTTCGCAGATTTCATTTTTCTTAATTTTATTTCCGTAACAATCGCATTCATTTTTGAAGCAGGCGAGGTGCCAGGTATATCCGTTATGAGGTTTATTTCTGCAGGCGAGTCCGCGTCCAGGAACGGGTTGCCCGGCGCATGTCGCGTGGCCATCGCTGCATCCCATGTGAACCGCAGAAGTGATCTTACCGCATTTACAACCGTCTTTTTCTTTGCAGAACAAGTCATATTCGTACATGGAAGGTTCGTTTACGATGGGGAGGCATTCGTATCCTGCATTTTCGGAATCTATGACTGTATTACCGCATACGCATTGATTGTTGTTGCAACGCGCATTTTTGGGGCAGGCGGTTGCTCCGCATTTGCAGCCTTCGTCGGATTCGCATAAGACGTCCAGGTCGTCTTTTTCAACGGCGACAGGATCAGGTTTTTGGTGGTTAGAATTCTCACCGGTATTGACTTGGTCGTCAGTTTTGTCGGCGTTTTCTGTTGCAGATTTGTTTTGGACATTGTCGTCTGTTTTGGGGGCATTACAACCAATTTGAGCGAGTAAGCTGGTTGAAACGAGCAACGTAAGCGCCATTGGGCATTTTAAGTGATCCATCGAGTTTGTCTCCGATAGTTTTGAACAGGTTTTGATCATCGATGCGTTATTTAGAATTTCGCGCGCGTTGAGGATAAACTCTTTGTGTCATTGAGTCCAGCCTTTAAATTTTGATATATATAATTATTGATATAATGAAATCAATGCTTCATTGCTGTCTCACAATACATTTTCATTCATTGCAACAAAATGCACTTATTATAGAAGTTATGGTTGGGGGACGGAAAAGACGCGCGGTCCGCACGGCTCTACCGGCCTCAAAAGCGACTCCGAGTCGGTGGCCGCAACGAGGTTCCACGTTACATCGCTACACTTCGGCTTTGGAAAAATCGCGTCCGCTCGCCTCAATCTCAGCCTGCTTGCCTTCGGCTTCGCTACGGCTGAGATTTTGAATTTCCGATCAGACATTGCTTCTCTTGCTGTGGTGTAACTCAGTGTTTGAGGCAAAGACTAAGAAATGTTGCGTCAGGGATGAAAGCTCTGGTATAAGGTTATGTGCTTGCTGAAAAGTATATTTCTTCAATGCCGATCACTGAAAAGCGTATTTTCTAAAACAGAATTTGAATGCACCGAAAAACATACGTCATTTTTACAATTGCCATCTTTCTGACTGAAGTTCTTATCGCGCTGTTCGTCCATGACACGTTTTTTCGACCGCATGTCGGGGATGTCCTTGTCGTTATTCTTCTGTATTGCATTGTTCGCTGTTTCATCCCAAAAGGCATAGCGTTGCTGCCACTCTATGTTTTCTGTTTTGCAGTTTGTGTCGAGTTTATGCAATTATTTCATATTGTTGATCTTCTGGGCCTGCAGAATTGCAAAATTGCTCATATCATCATTGGCAGTACATTCGACTGGGGAGACATCGCGGCGTATGCTACTGGATGCAGCATTGTCTTCGTGATTTCATTATTGAGAGTCAATTGTTTCAAATTATCAAAGTGACATATTATTGGTATGGACAGTATTAATGAGACTATAGCTATGAAGCATATATATATTGTTATGGACATAATTAAAGAGACAATAGCAGCGGCCTCCAGCCGCAGTTTTGAGTACGCCATTACACCGGAGGCATGGCGCTTGGCGCCATACCCCCGGTTATGCAAAACATCGGCTTCCAGCTGAAAAATATTCATATAAATTATGACTATAATAATAGAGACGACTATATATAGCTTATACAAGGTTGCCGTAACGTAATTCGTATTATTTAAGATGATTTAGTGGAACAGCAGTGAAAGTGAGAAATTAAGTGTTTATATTCGTGTTCTACAATGCTGAATATTTATTTATTCGTCCGTGTTGTGATTATATATAATTCGTATTATGAAAGAAAGTAATATGAAATACGCATGAAGAGGGCCCTGCCAGGCGAAGGGGTAGCGGCGTATGGGCGTTGCCCATAGCCGCGTAGGGGGAGACTTCCCCCTACCATAACTGATCATTAGACGCGGAAATCGCGCTCGCCGTTTTCGATCTTGACGAGGTTTTTGGCGCAGAAGTCACGGATCTTTTCGTTCGGGATCTTGGTGATTTCTTTGGCGATGAGGTCGTTGCCGATCGTTTTGGTGACGGGCGAAGCGTAGTCCATGAGATATTCTTTGAGTGTCATGAGGGCATTGGGGTGACAGCAGTTGAGGATCTGATTGGATTTGCAGAGGCTCATGAAGCGGTCGCCGGTGCGTCCTTCGCGGTAGCAAGCGGTGCAGAAGCTTGGAATGTAGCCGAGGCGCATGAGCCAGCTGATGACTTCGTCGAGTGTACGTTTGTCGGAGACGTCAAACTGTGAGGAGTCTTCGTTTTCGGGCTCGGGTTCGGCGTAGCCGCCGACGCTCGTGCGGGAGGCGCCGCTGATCTGGGAAATGCCGACTTCGAGGGCACGTTCGCGAACGTTCGGGGCTTCGCGCGTCGAGATGATCATGCCAGTGTATGGGACTGCGATGCGGCAGACAGCGATGATCTTAATGAACGTGTCGTCGGTGATGCCGTTGTCAAAGGCGTTCGGGTCGATGTCATCGGCGTGTTTGATGCGGGGGAAGCTGATCGTGTGCGGTCCGACGCCGTGTACGGCTTCGAGGTGCTCGGCATGCATAATGAGGCCGCAGAGTTCGTAGCGGAAGAGTTCGAGGCCGAAGAGAACGCCGAGTCCGACGTCGTCGATGCCACCCTCCATGGCGCGGTCCATGGCTTCCGTGTGATAACAATAGTTACTCTTGGGCCCTGTCGGGTGAAGTTTTTCGTAGGATTCTTTGTGGTAGGTCTCCTGGAAGAGGATGTATGTGCCGATGCCGGCTTCTTTGAGTTTTCGGTAGTTTTCGACCGTCGTGGCGGCGATATTCACATTCACGCGGCGGATGGCGCCGTTTTTGTGTTTGATGCCGTAGATGGTCTTGATACTTTCGAGAATGTATTCGATCGGGTTATTTTTGGGGTCTTCGCCAGTTTCGAGGGCGAGTCGTTTGTGGCCCATATCCTGAAGCGCGGTGACTTCGCGAACGATCTCTTCCTGGGTAAGTTTTTTGCGGGGAATGTGTTTGTTTTTGAGGTGATAGGGACAGTAAACGCATCCGTTGATGCAGTAGTTGGAGAGATAGAGCGGTGCGAACATAACGATTCGGTTGCCGTAATAGGCTTTTTTGATCTCGCGGGCGAGTTCGAAGATCTGTTCGTTGATCGCCGGATCGTCGACGATGAGAAGCAAGGAGGCTTCACGGTGTGTCAGACCTTTGTGTTTGCGAGCTTTTTCGAGAACAGCCTGGATGGTTTCCGTGTCGTTTTTGTGGTCATCGGCCCATTTGAGAGAATCGAGGATCTCTTGATGGTCAATGAATTCCGTAGCATTTAGTGATTTAGGATCAAACATTTTTTTTCCTTTCGGGGCAGAAGCGGGACTTTCCCGTCAGTGGTTAATTTGGCTTTGAAGGGTCGGCTGGCGTGGCGTAGGCGGTTTTGACGTGAACACCCGGCAGGCGACCGATCTTGCCGGACAAAGCATTGATTTCGGTCTGAGGACCGTCGACAGCGAGACTGACGATATTCAGACGGCGCGTGCGATGGGGCACGCCCATTCGACCGAGTATAATATGTCTGTAATCATGTGCAAGGGCATTAAATGCCTCGATGCTGTCTTCGTTTTCGATGATGATGCCGATGACGGCGATGCGTGTTTCCATACTAGTTTTCGAGCTTTTTGTATTCGTCCGTGACGATATCGAGCTCGTAAATGACGTTGTTTGGACAGACCGCGTAATGGTTCGTTCTTACGAACTGATCAGGCGTGTTATTGCCAGACGCAATGGAGACGCAATGTTCGTCGTTAACGTCCACGGTGCCTTCATGCAAAAGGTCGATGTTTTCAGAGGATTTGAGACGCTCCGCGAGACGCGTCATGGCTTCTTGAACGACACTGGTATCGTCTTGTTGCGTGTCGACTTGTTGCGTGTCGACAAGGGGGACGGGGGCTTCGGCTCGTGTTTGAGCGTGGTCGTTTGGTGCAACATTCGGGTTGGCTTTTGTGCACCCCATGCTCAAAAGAGACACGGCGATAAGACTGGTTATGATAAAGCGTTTCATACGCATACCTCCTTTCCTTTGCAGTAACGCATCGGAAAATGGAAAAGCTCGTTACTGCAACGGCGTTTATGACGCCTGACGCGGGGGCTTTTGACAAAATATGACGCAATTGTCAAGAGGGGCGTCAGGCCATCGCAATCGTAGAAAGACAGAAGCGAATGCGCTATAATTGCGAGTTCGTGCGGTAAAACCGAGCGAATGTAGGCTGGTAAATACTGGATGTAGGTGAATGAGCATGAGACCTTGGAAATGGATATTGTTGTGCGCCCCTCTCGTGGTTGGTTGTGACAAAACGACGCCCGTTCAAAACTCGCCCGAAAGTGTCGAAACGGCCGTTAAAACACCTGAACAGGGAGGCGGTCAGGCTTCCAATGAAGTGACGGAACTCACGCCGGATCTATCGGGGACGTTCAGTGCGAATCCGAAAGACGCGGACGGGAAAGACTTGACGCGCGTGGAATATCGCTATTTGAACAAGTCTGGTGTCATGGTTTCGGTCGTCGCGAACGTGAGTGGTGTGGCTGATGTTACGGTGACAGAGATCGATCCGGCGGGGTCTGAGCCAAAGACCTTCAAAAAAGGTCGGTATTCGTCGGTCAACGTCAAGCAGCTCGATAAATTTCTTCATCAGCTCGACACGTATGGCCAAGTCACCGGGCCGTTAATGTGGGTCGGTTTGCCTGAGCGCGCCGATTGGTCGAAGGATGATTCGACCACGTGGATCATTATGGACTATGGCGAAACGCGCTTCGTCGTTTCAAGTCGTCAGCAGCTTCCCGAACATCGTTACAAAGGCTTTAACACAATTTATACCTATTTGACGTCATTCGTGCCTGGGTTCGAACGCAAGATGCGTCAGGATATCGGTGAACCGGCTCAGAAGATCGTCAAAACCGTGCATGACAAGCCTGTGGCATTGGTACCTGGCACGGGAAGTACGGCCTTGACGGGCGCTGAACTGGATTATGGCGACAAGCTTTGGTGGGTCGAAGAGGAATTTGTCGGAAAGTTCGTCACGACAGAGTCAGCAATGCTGGCAGCCAAGGCGGTCGAACTTGAAGGATTTGTGGCCGGAGTGGGCGAGATCACGATCGATGCCCAAGGAAATTTCACGATGAAAGACGGCGAGGAGGAATACATTGGTTCACTTCGTCGAGAAAGACTGTATCAGACGATGGCCAAAGGTGTACGCGTTCTCAAAACGCCGGAATCGCTGAAACAACTTGAAGTTGAGGGGAAAATCAAAAATGGCGAGCGCTTCGACATTGATTACGATACGAGTTCGGAGGTCGAAGCGCTTGCACCCTATACGCGACTTCGCATCGAAATAGAAGGTACGCCTTACGTCGAAGGTGTTGGCGCCGTTTCGCCGCGTGTGATCCTTTTGGATCGTCAATAGTGTTGTGTTTGTGAAGGAAAAGTGAATTGCACGAGCATAGATCATCGGCTGAGCTGATGGATGTGAAATACACGACGATGACGACGCAGCCTGTGGGATCGCTCATCGTCAAGATGGCATTGCCGGCGATCATTTCGGTGATGATCAGTGCGATCTATAACCTCGTCGATACGTGGTTCATCAGCCAGGTTGGTGAGGCGTCGACGCGTGCGGTCGCCGCAGTCGGCGTCGTTTTTTCGTACCAGGCCATTGCCAATGCCATTGGTTTTTATCACGGGCACGGAAGTGGTAACTACATTTCTCGAGCACTTGGGCGCAAAGAACGCCAGGATGCGGCTGAGATGGCTGCGACGGGCGTCATTTCGTCGTTTATTGTCGGCTGTTTGCTTGCTCTGACCGGTTTTGTGTTGACCGATCCATTGCTTTTGCTGCTTGGTGCGAGTGAAGAGATCCTGCCCGAAGCGCGAGCCTATTTTGAATTTATCGTGCTGTCGACGCCGTTCTTTACGACGCAGCTCACGCTCAACAATCAGCTTCGCCTTCAAGGCAATGCACGTTTTGGCATGATCGGCATCGCGTCCGGCGCCGTTTTGAACGTATTTTTGGATGCCTGGTTCATTTTTGGTCTTGAACTCGGTGTTATGGGTGCGTCGCTGGCGACGTGTATCTCCCAGGTCGTTGGTTGTGCGACTTTGTATGCGATGACGCATATTGGCGACGGGATTCCGCCCAAGCTCAGTCAGTTTCGCCCGACTTGGCGCAACTATCGTGAGATCGCGGCAGGCGGTCTGCCTTCTCTGTCCCGTCAGGCGCTCAATGCCGTGGCGACGATCGTGTTGAACCGCTATGCCGTGGCCTATAGTGCCGATGCGCTTGCCGGTGTTTCGATCGTTTCGAGGCTCATTCACTTGATCCTGTGCGTTGCGATCGGTGTAGGGCAGGGATTTCAACCGGTTTGTGGGTTCAATTTCGGCGCCAAGAAATTTGACCGAGTTCGTCAGGCCTTTTTCTTTGGCGTCAAGCTGAATACGGTCATTTTGTGCGCTGGTTTTGTGCTGATCAACCTGTTTGCCGCCGAGATCATCGCGCAGTTTGGTTCTTCGGCAAAAGCCGCCGAGATCGCGTTGCGCGGCGTGCATTATTACTCGCTCGCTTTACCTTTTCTCGGCTTTGTCGTTATGACCGAGATGTTTTACCAAAACACACGTCAAACGGCACGTGCAACAATTCTGGCCATGATGCGGCAGGGGATCGCGATGATTCCGTCGGTCGTTTTGCTCGACGCGCTCTTTGATCTCGAAGGCGTGTTGTGGGCTCAGACGCTTGCCAATTTTATTGCGCTTTGTGTTGCAGTGCCTTTCGCATTTCAGCTGCTTCATAAAATTCAAACGCCCGAACTTGAATTCAAGTAAAGGCATGACCATACGAGGAACGATTTAATCATGTTATTTGATACACATGCGCATATTGATGATGACGCGTTTTCGGAGGATCGCGAAACGTTGCTGGTGGATATGCCCAGACACGGCATATCGCTGGTGATGAATCCGGGATGCAGTCTGGCAACATCGCGTGCAGCAGCGCAACTTGCGTCTCGCGTCGATTATATTTATGCCGCCGTAGGGTCTCACCCAGATTCTGCGGATGAAGTGGATGAAGGGGCCATTGCGGAGTATCGCGCGCTCTGCCAGTCGAATCCAAAGATCCGTGCGATCGGCGAAATCGGTTTGGATTATCATTATGAAGACCATCCGCGTGAGGTGCAGCAAAAAGCGTTTCGCGCCCAAATGGCGCTGGCCCGGGAACTTGACCTGCCTGTCATCGTGCACGAGCGTGATGCCCACGAAGATGGACTGAACATTGTCAAAGAGTTTCCGTCAGTTCATGGTGTTTTTCATTGCTATTCAGGTGCTGTGGACATGGCAAAGTGGCTCGTCGACCATGGCTGGTACATTGGCTTTACCGGGGTCATTACGTTTAAGAATGCCAAAAAAGCGGTTGAGGTCGCCAGAAACATTCCGTTGGATCGCATCGTTATCGAGACGGATTGTCCGTACATGGCGCCGGAGCCGTTTCGTGGTCAGCGCAATGACCCGACGAAACTGTTTCGTATGGCTGAAAAACTTGCGGAGATCCGTGAACTATCTGTTGAAAAGATTCACGAGATCACCTTGAACAATGGTAAGCGTTTGTACAGGTTATAGTGCATGATGACCGAATTGAAGGTGATCGCCCGGATGCGATCGGACTTTCCAACCAAGTCAGGGATTCCGCGACAGTCGGGGCTAGTCGACGAATTGCGTTCGACGATCGTGTTTGAGCCGGAATTTCGTGTTTCAGAGGCGCTTCGAGGTCTCGAAGCGTATTCTCATTTGTGGTTGATCTGGGGGTTTTCAGAAACGGCACGTGAGTCGTGGCATGCCACCGTCAGGCCGCCGCGTTTGGGGGGCAATGTTCGAATGGGCGTGTTTGCGACGCGTTCGCCGTTTCGCCCAAATCCGCTTGGTTTGTCATCTGTGCGTCTGGCCGGGCTCGAAGTGACGTCTGATCGTGGCACGGTCATTCACGTATGCGGTGCTGACCTGATGGATGGCACGCCCATTTTTGACATCAAGCCCTACCTTTCGTTTACCGACGCGCATCCTGAGGCAGTCAATGGCTTTGCAGATGCGGTGAAGGGAGAAAAGCTTCGCGTGATCATGGATGAGGCGCTTGTACCTGCGTTTGATCCCGAACAGCGTGAAGCGCTTCGTGCTGTTTTGGCTCAAGATCCACGTCCTGCTTATCACAATGATCCCGAACGCGTTTATGGTTTCAATTATTCTGGCTATGACGTGCAATTTCGCGTGGTTGAGGGGGATCTGATCGTTTTAGGGATCGTTCCGCTTGTCAAATAGTGTAAATCAGCGAGAATTTGTGCTATTTTTAATGATTGTGTGTTTTTTAACCCTTTTTATGGAGAAACATCAATGAAACAGGCTCAAATGCGTTGCATCCTTGCTGTTATGGTTATAGCCGGTCTGTCTGAAGGTTGCACGGCGATGTTTGCGTCGTGTAATAACGATGGTGATTGCGACCGTGCTCGTGGTGAAATATGCGTCGTCAGGGATGGCAAGGAAGGCGTGTGTACGCTTCCGATTCGTGAATGTAACGTTGGTGAAACGCGAGCTTGTCCTGCAAACTGTGGTTCCACCGAAGAAGTCTGTTTAGATTCCGGTCGTTGGAGTGGGTGCGTAGAAAACGCGACGCTTCGTTGCCCGACTGGGTATCTTTTGTCGAGCCTTGACGGCCGTACGGTCGTGGCGAGTGCCGAGGGTTCCCGTAAAGACTGGATGTGCGTTTCGTGTAATTCGGAAGACGTTCTGAGCGACGATGATGAGATCGCTCAGCAGTGCTGCGGCACGCTGGCCGAAGATCGTGCAGCCAACATATTTTGCTGTGATGAATTCGGCGGCAATGTGACCGAAAGTCAGGCGCCTAACGCGCGTGTTTGTCGTGAAGCTCATCTGGCCACGGTCACACTTAATACGAGCAACAAAAAGACGCCGTTTTGCATCGAAAGTGGCAACGGCTTCATTGAGTTAGGCACAGAAACCGAGGTCTTCGTTCCGAATTATGCGATCACGCCGTGTATTGAGGCCTACAAACAGGGCGAAACGGATCCCGTGACCAACGCGTTTGATCTTCAGACGCGTCTTGGTCAAACGATCGGTCTGCTTAAAGAAGGCAAGTGCGACACGAAATCAAAGCTCTATAGCAACTCTCGTGAAGTGACGAGCGTGTATATGCGCGCGGGCGAAGGCTTGAAATGCCAAGCGTTGTTTTCAACCATGGCCAATCGTCAGCTTCGTGAACAGGGTGAACGTGTTGAATGCGATAATCTGAGTCAATGCGACGAACGCGATAATTGGGAAAACTACAAACGCCGCGTCCGCACATCGTTGGCGAGTGATGAAGGCTTGACATGTAAAGGTGCAGACTCGGCGCTTCAGGCGATCGAATCTTGCAAATCGCTTCTGAAAGCCCTCGATGACGGTTCTGTGACGATGGATAGTCTGTTTACGAGCCATCGACGTTGCTATCAGGCTGTTTCTGCCCAGTCTGACAGCTTGAACCGGTTTTGTCCTAAATCGGTCAGTTTGGTGAGCAATGCTCAGGTGGGGCTTTGTTTGGATGCCTTGAAAGCCCGTGTTTCTGAATACCTCATCGCTTGCTCGATTCAGGATCTGACGTGTCAGGGCATGGCGTCTAACTTTGACTACGCCTCGACGGGCGCTTATCTCGATGCGTTGAATGATGCTGTCAAAGTCGAGGGGGCGCGTCGTGAGATCCTGGATGCGCTCAAAAAATGCAGCACGCGACTTGCCTGGGCAGACAGTGCTCGTGCTACCCGAGTTTCGGAATGTCAGACCGGTTCGTGCGATATCATTGAAAGCTTGTCTGGCGATACCGCGGGACTTTATGAAAGCTGTGGTGAGCATGGCTATTACGTTTGTTCCGAAGATGAGAAAATTGCGTGTAGCGACGATCTTCCGAAGTTCACGGGCAACGTGCCTGATTGCCGCAGCGTCGGCGATACCGTCGATGGCACCGTGAATTTTGGTGAACCGATCTCGGTGAAGATCCCTGGCGTTACGATCGAAGTGAAGCCCAAAGAAGAAGGACAGGACGATGCTGGCGGCGGCGAAGATGCTGGAACTGGCACGGGTGAGTCTGGGGAACCTGCCGCTGCGCCGGAAGAAGTTTCGCCTGAGTTTGTGATCCAATCGTTTGATGTCATGTCTTTCGTGGGCAAAGATGGTGCGTTGAATTACATCCTTGCCATTGACTATTTGGATGGCACAGTTAATCCAACCGTGACCGAAGGTTCGGCAGAGAATGCAAAAACGACGACATTTGAGGATATGAAAGGTGGGGTCGTGATCGCCATCATCGATGAAAATGGCGTCGTTCAAAGACAAACGCGTTTAGTTCACTCGCTTCCGCCGCGTAATGTCTGGCTAGAGGGGGAAAAAGCGTGGATTAAGCCATCTGTATCTGTGGATTATGCCATGTACGATGCTCGTGTAGCTGTTCACGAATCGGCGGGCGAGGATGGAATAATGCGGTTCATCGATGTTTTTTACATGGCGGATCGCCCCGAAGGTTCTGTTGGCATGACTTCGCTTGAGAACTGGGTTGGTATTGGCTCGGCCATTGATACGAATAATCCCGATCAGGATACGAATTATTCCAATGCGGTTCGAGAACTCTATGTTCAGTCTTTGCCGCTCGATGAGGACTGGGCAGAAAGCGCGTCGCTCCAACCCCGTGAACTGACAGCGTCGCTCGATAAGACAGCGGCGCCTCTCTGTGACTTGTTTGACATCCAGAGCCACATGAGCAAGACCGACACCGAACAGTTGAGAGCGTCTTGTTCTTTTAGCGAAGAAGGCATCAAAATTTGGCGCAATCAGACTGTAAATGGTCGTGAATGCACGCAGTATGTTCGTCAGCTATGTCCCAAGACGACGATCGATGCTGTGGTCGATTTTGAAATTGACCGAGAGCGCATTGGTAACGTCTCAGTCTATCGTAAAAACGAGGCGATCACTCTGGCCGACGGAAGTAGGGCCAAATCGACTGCGACTTATGTGGAAAGTGTGCATTGGAATGGCAATGAATTTGTTCGTAGCGTTCCCAGTGTCGGTGAATATGGCATGTGGACGAACCTGTCAGCGTGTTATCTTGAAGAAGGAACGCTGTCGCCGCTCGAAAGCGGCATGATCACATCGTTTGCCGGCCAGACTTGGGCCTTTGGCAAGTTGCTGACGCGTTCGTTCACTTCGTCTGCGGTTCCAGAAGTTCCGTGTGAGGGTGAGGCGTGTGGTTCAACGCCGTCTGAGCCGTGTGAAGGCGAGGACTGTCCTGCACAGTCGGACGCTTGTGAGGGTGAGGAATGCGGTGAAATAGCATCAGATCCGTGTCCTGAAGGCGGTTGTTCGTCTGTTCCTGACGAGCAGCCCAGCGCCGCTCCGACCGCGGATTCCGCAATGCGCATCGCTCTTGTTCAGTTGAACAGCGGTAGTTCGTTGGATAGTTGTCGTCCGTCCATGGATGATAGCTCGCAGGGCGACGACGAAACCCTGGTCAATTATCTTGAGCCGATCATTTCGTGGTCTGCGGACAGTGCGTGGAATCTGCCGGGCGAAAAACACGATGCGGGCGCCTATGCTTCTGGCGTCCGTATTTTGAACGATCGCTCAACTGGTCAGCCTTGCGGCACGTGGATGGGGGTCTGGCCTGCCGATGTTATCGAAGGTTCGACCGATGTTAATGCGATCATCGCTAGTCGAGCCGATATCTGCGTCGCAGACAATTCGCGCAATGGTTACTATCAAACCTACAAGACTGGCGGCGTCGATGAAAAACCGCTTAGTCTGACCAAAGTTTCCGGTCTTGGTTTTCTTGCTAACAGCCACGTTCGTCGCATGAGCATCGAACCCTATCGTGAAGATGCAGCCCTGTTATTTTCATACAGCTCGAACGACACTCAGCGTGATAATACAGACACCGAAACCTATGAGACCAACCTCGGTCGCCTTGTGTTCAGTGGTGACAAATCCACGTACGCGCCTATCTATACTGAACAGACGCCGACACGTCATTTCAGCGTTCTGACAACCAATGACGTTCTCTTTACGATCGATGTTCAGGGAAATGTCAAAATGCGAAAACTTGTGTGCAGTAAATAGTGGACAAATAAATTTGTTCAGTCTATAAAACCGGACACGACTTACATGTGAACATGTGAGTCGTGTCCGGTTTTTTGTTTCTGCATGGATCAAGGAGCGCATTATGCTGACAACTCTCGTCATTAAAGATTTTGCGATTATTTCGGAATTGGAACTTTCGTTTAGTTCAGGTATGACCGTATTGAGTGGTGAGACTGGGGCAGGTAAATCTATCATTATTAATGCGCTCAAGTTGCTTTTAGGTGGTCGTTCGACGAGTGACATCGTTCGTACTGGCTCAAAAGAGGCGGTCGTGGAAGGACTTTTCACGCTTGACCCTGGTCAGAGTGCCGTTCGCACGTATTTGGAGAGCCTAGGCGTGTCATTGGAAGATGACGAATTTGTGATTCGTCGCACGGTTCCTCGGATAGGTCGTGGTCGCATTTACATTGGTGGCACGCTTCAAAGCGTGACGACACTTCGCGCGTTGATGCGTAGCGTCATGGACATCAGTGGTCAGCATGAACATGTGAGTCTTTTGGATACGGGGCGTCACCTTGCGATCGTAGATCGCTTTGCGGGTCTTGAAGGTGAAGTTTCGCGCTTTGGTGAGGTCTATCACCGATATGCTGGTTTAAAGAAAGAACGCGATGAGCTTGTTGCGCAAGTTGAAGACCGCGTCAGACGTCTCGACTTTCTGAATTTTGAGATCGACGAACTTGAGTCGGCTGACGTTCGTCCTGGTGAGAGCGACGAGGTGTCACGTGAGCTGAAACGCTTGGATCACGCGGCTCAGTGGCGTCAAACGGTCGACCACGCGGTGGATGGGCTTTACGACAGCGAACGCAGTGTGACGTCGCAGCTTGGTTCGATCGTTCGTGAACTGCGTGCCTTTTCGAGTTTTGACCGGGATGTGGCACGTATTTGTGAAAGCCTGACCGAAGCCAAGAGTCTGGTTGAAGACGCCGCCCACGATCTGCGTAGCGGCGATGAGATCGAAGATTCGCCTGAACGTTTGGAAACTTTACAAAATCGTCTTGCCGTCATCGATAAGCTTGAACGCAAATACCATGTTAAAGCGGACGAGCTTCAAAAATATGTTGAGTCGTTGCAGCGAGAACGTGCATCACTGATTGTGAGCGATGCGCGTACGTCTGAGCTTGATCGTGAACTCGATCGTTTGCGCGACCAACTCATGAAAATGTCGGATCAACTCGGCCAAAAACGCCTTGAAGCTGGCAAACGGCTTGAAGCCGAAGCTACAGCGCGACTCAAGCTGCTCGCGATGGAACATGCCAAAGTATATGTTCAATGCGAACATAGCTCAGCTTTTGAATCGATGAAGTCCACAGGTGCGGACAACGTCGAATTGTTATTGCAGCCAAATCCTGGTGAAGACCCCAAACCTTTGGCAAAAATCGCTTCTGGTGGTGAACTCTCACGCGTCCTTCTTGCACTTAAACGCGTTTTGGTTGAAAAGGACGACGTCGCAACTTACGTGTTCGATGAGGTCGACACGGGGATCGGGGGGGCGACGGCAACAAATGTCGCAGAGATGTTGCGTGAGGTGAGCGCGCATCATCAGGTCTTCTGTATCACTCATCTCGCCAGTATAGCCTGCTATGCAGATTCTCAGTTTCTCGTCTCCAAAAGCGTCGTTGATTCGCGTACCGAAAGTCACATCACCTGCCTTGATGAGACCGCGCGTGTCCAGGAGATCGCCCGTATGTTGGGTGGTTCCGCCATTACGCAAAAGACGATGGAACACGCTGCCGAAATGATTTCCAGCGCTCGCCATTCCATGGTTGCATCATGAAATATAAATCTTCCCTCCTAAATCGACCTACGCGCCGTTTTCCAAAGACGGCGCTTGTGGGCATTGTTCTCATTCTGGTACTTGTGCTCGTCCTTGTCCTGACCTCTGGCGACGATGAAAATGTGGTTATTCCTGCAAGACCCATAGAGTCCTTGGACATGTCGGCCTTTATGAGTGACGACGAAATCAGTCGTCAGCAGTTCGATGAGTTTGAAGACGTTAATGCCCTTAACCCGACCAATCAGGGCGACACCAACGTTGATCCGTTTCACATCAACAGTAAGATCAAAAAAAATCAGACCCTTTTTGTGGCCCTTAAAAGCTATGATCTGGATCAAAGCGATATTCATTTGCTCATCGCTGCGATGCAGAATATCGTCGATTTCCGAAAAACGAAACCAGGCGATAAATACGAAGTCGAATTAGATGCCAGTCGACGCATCGTACGCTTTATTTACGAGATCTCTCCTGAAGATATCACCATCGCTGAGCGCGATGGCAGCGTTTTTATTGCTCAAAAAGTCGATGTTCACAAGAAAGTGGAAGACATCCACGTTACGGGGACACTCGAAACCTCGCTATACGATGCATTTACGTCGTTGGGTGAGTCAGGCGAACTGGCTTCAAAATTCATGTCTCTCTTTAAATATGACATCGATTTTGGTGTCTCTTCCCAACGCGGTGATCAATTCAGTGTGCTCGTTGAAAAGGTGACGTTGAATGGTAAGTTTTATCGTTATGGTCGATTGTACGCAGCACGCTATGTCAGCCGCGCGCTCGGTCGCACACTCAACGCGTTTTATTTTGATGAAACGAAGGACGAAACGCTCATCGGTTATTACGATGAACAAGGACGCACGCTGAAACGGCTTTTTTTAAAAACGCCCGTTGTGGGGTGCCGCATGACAAGCCCGTATGATCCCAAACGCTTTCACCCGATTCTTAAACGCGTTCGTCCTCACAATGGCATCGATTGGGCTGGTCAGACGGGTACGCATGTTATGGCTTTTGGGGATGGTGTCGTCACAACAGCCGAGTGGAAGGGGGGAAACGGCAATTTGCTCATCATTGAACATCCCCATGGTTACACATCTATCTATGCCCATTTGTACAATTTTGCAGTGGGAATCAAAAAAGGCGTGAAGGTTAAACGCGGCCAATATGTGGCACAACTTGGATCGACTGGCCTTTCAACCGGACCTCACCTTCATTTTGGTGTCAAAAAAAATGGCCAGTATATCGATCCGGCCAGCGTCGATACGGAGCATGCGTTTGCGTTGACAGGGCGCGATATGATGGCCTTTGAAAAGCGACGCGACGAATATTTGTCAAAACTCGTTGAATCCACCGAAATTATCCCTGAATTAGATAAAACAGTGTCCCCTGAAATACAGACGACTGTGTCTGAAAACTCAGAAGTGACGGTGGCAGGGGCAAACGATGCAGTCATGCCGGAGGGGCAGCGCGATACCATGCAAATCAATTTGTCGGAAAGTGTTCCTCAGGATGAGGTTTTCGATCAAGATGTTTACGAATAGCCCGTTAATCAGGGTTGTATGTCGGCTCGTGAGCTACAACGTTCAGAAATCAACGAAGTGGCTTTTCAGGCATTGATTTAACGCAGGCGAGAGAACGCCATTGTCCGGTCAGTTCGTTGGCTCAGTCCAATCGGGGGACGCGGACAATGCGTTTGCTTATGATGGGTTCAGATGTTGGTTGCGTTGTTATTTCGCGGCTTCGTCGAGGAATTTAGCTTCACTCCAACCTTGAAATTCGCGGCACAGGTGATCTTCAATATCGGGTTTGTTTTGGAGTTCGCGTTGAATGATCTTATTAAAAGCCTCGTTGAGTCTCGCTTGGTCCTGTTCGGGCATTTTGTCTTTCATGGCTTTGAAGCTATTGATAAATTCTGTTTCGTTCGTGCATTCGATGATCATTTTTTCGCGAGGCGTGTTTTGAATACGCTGATTCGTTTCTTCGACTTGGGCAACCGTCTGCGTTTGTGAAGCGGTATCACTTGTGATTTGATTGATGATATCGGGATTTTGGTAATATGTATAAGCGCCAGCAGCAATGGCGACACCAGCAATTCCGACAACGACAGATTTTTTCATATAAATTCTCCTTTCTTTACTTGGCTGGGCAAGTTTGAGCCTGGTCATTAATGATAATGTTTTTATATTTCATCGCACAAAATAGCGATGTCAGCGACGTTATGGTGTTTTCCAACGCTTTCTCGTTATATTTTTGACTAAATTCTTGAATGATCGACGCTTCAAGGTGTTCCTTAATGGCATCAATGGCGCGGTCATCAGCGTGCTCTGCCCAAAATGATTCGACATTTGATAAAAACTGTATTTTTTGAGGCATACATTTTACTTTTAAGGCATCATTGTGATACTTAATTTGTAATTGTTTAATGGTCGAATCTATATCTATTCGATTTGAAGAAATCTCCACTTCGTCTAGGTCGAGATAGTAACCGCACTTTTCGTTGAGCGTAATAATAAATATTTTGTCATTCTCATCATTTCTGCGCTTATTTTCTTCTTCGCATAGTGTGAATCTTTGTTTTAATTCAAGATTTTCTGCAAAGCGGCCTAAGATCCGATTTTGTTCGATTGATTGTGAGAGCTTAGCGAGTGCAGATTGGCTGCAATCATTTTGAGTTGAGATCCCAACGATATTTTGTTTTAAATTGACCCCGAATGATGTCAATATTTTTTGGACATTTTCGTCGTTGGACATAATGTAATTTTCTTGAATAGAACTCAATAGATATAGATCACCGGTCGGTGTCACAGACTTAGTCTGTGTCGCCGTTTGTTCAAGGGTAATGGGGTGCATCGGTTCAAGCAGCATATCGACCGTTTCAACGCCCAAAATTAATGTAAATATACAAAGAATAACGATCAATCCCCATACGGTTGCAGTATTTACGGAGGTTTTAAGTGATTCTCTCATGTGGCCTCCTTATGACTTTCGACTGACGATGATGACGGTTTGATAACCGAGACTTTTTAAGAAATTTGTGAAAAAGAATTCGGTGCTCTGCTGCACGTCTTTTCCAAAGATCGGTAACCAGTTTTCTTTAAGAACTTCCTGATATGCCTGATGGCGTATGGCTTCTTTTAGACCATGTTCAACTTCTCGCGAATCTTTAAATATCCAACCGCTTTCAGCTGCGCAAAATGGTTTTTTATGGGTATTTTCATCGTGATATTTCAGGCTGTAACCACTGTTGATAATATGTGGCTGCGGCAGGCGAATTTCGATAGAACGATTCATTTCATCATTATCGTCGATCGTAATATCATTGGCGCTGAGTTCTGAAAGATCATAGCCGAATTGAAGCGATATCTCGACAGGAATACTGCAGAATTTCTTTTCATTTGTAATGAGTGCCGAAAAATCAAATCCGTTATTCTGATGGTCAGAGGTATATACCGCTAATTTTTCGATGGTGACATTTAATACCGCAAGTTCGCTATTCTCTCGTAGCTGTTGAAGAATCTCAAATGATGAGTCTTTCTGCTGAGCCGGAAAAGGCGTGCCATGACTTTGAAAAAAACTCGCTGCAATAAAAGCTATGCATGCACATATAAATAATGGCAAGATCGCTGGCAAGACGGCTGATGTCAATGCTTTCGTTCTCAAAATAGCATTGAGTGAACGAAGTTCTTCATTAGAAATGGGGTCTTTATTCATATTTTTGAATGAATGATGGTTTGTTATTCATGTTCATAGTTTACTACTGAGTAGCCAAACGGCTGCATGGTCAAAGAGGCCATTCCCCTTGACCAATTCTCCAGATAACTCATAGCATATAACGTAGTAATGTTGTACAAAATAGTTGACACTCTTTCTGCAAGGATTCTGTAAGCTGGCGGAAGCCGCCGGAGGGGGCTATGAGGAAACGAAAGCAGTATGATCATTCGTTCAAAGTTCAGACAGTCAAATGGCGCTAAAAATCGGTTAGGCTAAAGTGTGTTTCAGAAGTATTAATCCAGTTTTTAACTGCTCTATAGATTTCGTAGAAGACAAAGACACCCTTAAAAATGCGTGCTTTGGATTTTTCTCAACGGCAAAACGGTACGAATGACATACGCGTATGCCAATATCAAGGGCGTGAGCTTCAAAATCAGGTCCATTCTCGGTGCTGGAAATCGGCAACATCCTAAACAGGCTTTCATTGTACCCTGCGTTATGCGTATCAGGAAAAATTGACTCATATAATTGATTTGCCTGTAGTGCCATATTTCTTTTTTCTTTTAAGATAATATCTGTTTTGTTTGATATTATTAATTGCGACATGATTTCTGCATCTAATGCGCTTGCTTTGATATTTGTTAAAAATAATCCTTGCATCATACATTTGCGATATTTCTCAGGAAAAGTCGAAAATGTAATACGCAATCCGGGAGCGATAAGTCGCGTCGCCGCAGCTATATATATTGTCTGATTGGGCAAACGATCATAAAACGATCTATGATTTCCGGGGATTAACGCGGCATCATCTTCGATTATAATTAATTGATGCTGTGCACAGACATCGGCAATCGCATCACGTCGAGCCTCTGACATCGTGATTGTTGTTGGATTTGCGCAATTCGGCATTAAATAAATGCCCTTCAATTTTTTCATTTTGCATGCCTCATGAAGCGCCTCCGGAACCATTCCATTTTTATCGCCAGCAATCGGTACGAGATGGATATGAGCTAAGCGCGCGGCGCCTATCAGATTTGCATAAGTATACGTGTCCGTAGCTAAGGCATCGCCTATATGAAATAATGACAATAGAGCTGTCGTGATAGCATTCTGAGCGCCGGCAAAGATTGCCGTGTGTTCAAAATCTGTTGTAATTCCAGATCGTGCCATCCACTGTACCCCTGCAATCCGTTGGTGTTCAAGCCCCTCCCGATTTGTATAGCTAAACAAATTTCCTAACGCATCACGTGTTAACACCTCTCGTGCCGCCTCCACAACCGTTCGTGTCATTTCTGGAAAACCAAGAACTACGCCGAGTTCAATGACTTCTGTAGTGCGTTCGGCATGTGCTTGATGTGCAACAAAGGTACCGCGGCCGGTCACGCCATATATTAATTGCCTTTCACGACATAAATCGTATGCACGTGTTATCGTCGTGAAGTTCATATCAAGGTAATCTGCTAATGCCCTTTGTGGCGGTAGTTTGGTTCCAGGCGCCAATTTTCCGCTTTGAATATCATGCTCTAATATCGATGCAAGTGATAAATAATAGGGATACGTTAATAACGCTTTTGATGGCATCCATGTCAGCGGAAATTTTAAATAGTCATTGACCGGCATTTTTTGTCCTCCATACAATTCTCAAATTGTATGCTTTTAGCACAAGCGTTAACTATGTCGCAACCCGATTGATTCGGGGAATGTCTGTTATTGTGCTTTACGCACGCATTATCAAGGGACTTATGATGGAAAACAGAAGTGATCTTAATCGACAACTGGCTCAAATGCTGAAAGGCGGCGTCATTATGGACGTTACAACCCCCGAACAAGCTAAAATAGCGCAAGAAGCAGGAGCTTGCGCCGTCATGGCACTCGAACGCATTCCCGCTGATATTCGCGCAGCCGGCGGTGTTAGCCGAATGAGTGATCCGGCTATGATCCGCGGAATTCAGGACGCCGTTTCTATTCCGGTCATGGCTAAATGCCGCATTGGTCATATCGCTGAAGCACGTGTTCTCGAAGCCATTGAAATTGATTACATCGACGAGAGTGAAGTTCTGTCGCCTGCGGATGATTTGTATCACATTGAAAAACGTGCGTTTTCCGTTCCCTTCGTATGTGGCGCGCGCGATTTAGGTGAAGCGCTCCGCCGCGTTGAAGAAGGCGCATCTATGATTCGTACCAAAGGTGAACCCGGTACCGGCGACGTTGTTCAAGCGGTGCGCCACATGCGAAAAATGCAATCTCAAATCCGCGAAGTGGCAAATCTTGCTCCCGACCAATTATACGAAATAGCGAAAGAACTCTGCGTACCTGTCGAACAGCTTCGAATCGTCCACGATACAGGCCGTCTTCCTGTCGTTAACTTCGCCGCGGGCGGTGTTGCCACCCCGGCAGATGCGGCACTCATGATGATGCTCGGCGCTGAAGGCGTTTTTGTGGGCAGCGGCATCTTCAAAAGCGGTAATCCCGCCAAACGCGCCGCAGCCATCGTTCAAGCCGTCATCAATTGGCAAGACGCCAAGCTGATTGCCAAACTTTCCGAAAAACTCGGCGAAGCAATGGTCGGCATCAATGAAAACGAGATCCAAACGATCATGGAAGCACGAGGCGTATAATGCAAATGCGAATTGGCGTACTCGCCGTTCAAGGCTCGTTTATCGAACATGAACAATCTTTTGCTCGTGCCGGTCACGATGTCTTCGAAATCCGTCAACGCCGCGACATCGATCGCGCCTTCGATATGCTGGTCCTGCCCGGCGGCGAATCTACTGTCCAACGAAAACTCTTGTCAGACCTCGATCTGATCGATCCTCTCTGGAGCCGCATCGACAACGGCCTCAAAGTTTTTGCCACCTGCGCAGGACTCATCCTCATGTCCAAGATTGTCGATGGCACCTCCAACCCCCTTGGTCGGCTTGACATCTCCGTCACTCGAAACGCATACGGCCGTCAACTTGGCAGTTTTCAAATCCATGGTGACTTCCTTGGACACGCCAACGTCCCCATGATCTTCATACGCGCTCCGAAAATCGAGCAGACTGCCCCAAACGTAGAAATCCTCTCAACTTTTGACGGCTATCCTACAGGCGTGCGCCAAAACAATATCATTGCCCTCGCATGGCATCCCGAATTAAACGGCGTCTTGTACTTATAAAATAATTTCGTATTACGCCTTTGGTTTTATAATTTGTGGGGGAAGTCTCCCCCTGCGCGTCTATTTTCCCTATGATGCTGCGTAGCAGGCTTCGCAGCATCATGTGGAAAATACGCCGCTACCCCCTCGCCTGGCGGGGCCCAAAACGTGTGGGAGGTGCTGATCACCCTTGCAAAACGGGCCAACGCAGGTCGGAACACGGGTCGAGATCGTAGCTCATGACTTTGAACGCATTGGCGAAGCGGACGCGTTTCCACTGAGCCCTTTTGCACATTTTCACGAACTTATCGAAGTCTCGACGGAGTTTGGATTCGTCGCCGGCGTAGTAGTCATTGACGAGGCGATTCGCCTTTTGGAGTGTATTGGCTGCACTGAGTCGCTGAACGAGGTAATCTCGCACAAACTCGTCGAGGACGGGGTAGGGCATGAGATCGGCTTCGTCAGATTGATTGGCTTCGATGGGTCTGAGTTCCGCCGAGGGAGGCTGTGCAAAAACTTCGTCAAGGCATGTCAGGGCATGGAAGTTACGCGCCCACTCCAGCCAAGCTGAGACGTAGGTCTTGGGCAGGTCGGCGATCGGGGCAAGACCGCCACTCGTGTCGCCATCCATTGTGGCATAGCCGACAGCGACTTCACTAAGGTTGCTCGTTGTGAGCAGTAAGGCGTCGTTGGCGTTTGCTAACGTCCAGATGACTGTGCTGCGTGTTCGTGCCTGCAGGTTTTGTAAGGTGAGATCATCTGTTTCCCAGGATAGTGCTCGTCCTGTGGCTTGTTCAATGGTGCTGCGTGTCGAGGCCGCCATGTCGGCGATGGGAATGACGTAACATGTCGCACCTATGGCATCAGCAATGGCCAGTGCCGCTTTCTGGGTTTGTTGGGACGACGAAGCGTTGGACGGCAGATAGGCGCAGATCAGGTGATTTTTCATAATCTCGCGAATCTCTTCTGGCGATTTTGTGGGGTTTTCGAGCGTCACCATGCGGTGAATGAGTACTGCGCACATGGCTGAATCGCGTCCGCCCGAGAGTGCCAGACAGATCTTGTTGATGTGGGCTCGTTTGAAGTAGTCATGGTGGGCGAGCACCAGGGCAAGTTCGACTTCAACGTGATTTACATCGGCTTCGGATCTTGGATAAGACGAGGTATTCTGATAGGCAACCAGGGATGGATAAGCCATAGATGGATAGATGTCAGACTCGGTCGTGAAGGTAATGGCGTCGTTGAGGACAAAACGTGGTGATTCGGCGATGATCAGACCGTTTCGCACGATAATGCCATTGCCATCGTAAACATGGGTGCCGTCCGGGCAGCCAAGTGCATTCGCATAGGCCACTGTGATATTGTATTGTCGTGAGTAGTTGAGCAGCATTTCACGTCGTTTGACATGTTCACCAACGGCGAACGGATGTGTGTTGAGCCAACAACGTGTGATGCCTGCCTGAGGTGGAACCTGGGCATTCAGTTTTCCGAGAGCCACGTCGATACGGCCATTGCTCCATGGACCGACGGGTGCGCCGGCATGCGTCACGCCGGTCGCCGGTCCCCACGCTTCAAACCACCGAGCGTCGTCTCGCCGGGTCAGGTCGGCATAACGTTTGGGAACCCAAGCTAAAATACGCTGGTCGCGCATGATCGCCGCGACGTTGTAAAGCTTGTCATTGATCTTCACCATGGTGCCGCAGATGACCGTGATGCCGAAGGTCGACAGCACGATGGTCTGGAGGGCTTTATCAGCCGCCTGAATGGTATCTTCACGCAGGATCAGGTCGTTCGGTTCGCTGCCGAAAACGGCGAGTTCTGGCAAGACGAGGATCGGATCCGGCCAGTTTTTGGCTTTTTCGATGGCGGCTTGGATGCGCGTGACGTTTCCTTCCCAGTCACCGATGCTTTGATTGAGGTTTGCGATACAAATAGTCATAGGTTTCCTCCGTGATTGATGAATGGGCTCGTCGTGTTCAGTCAGACTGGTGTGAGCGGCCCCTTCCGTCATTGAAAACTAAGGGCTTTTTGGGCTTATACAGAATTGGCTTTCAAAAAGCTTGGTCAGTGTGTCGAGTGCCGGATCTGTCTGATCGTTTCTCGCTTTGACCGCGTTGTACAGAGTGTCGCGGTGGGCTTCGTCTCGTACGGCAGCCTGAAAATCATCGAGTGAAGCGCGGAACGGGGTCTGGGCGAAGCCGGCAAAATCGAGAAGAGCCAGACATTCACAATAGCGTTTGGTGAGCCAGATCCTGGCCGGTTCACCCTCGATCTGGTCTTTGTTGATCAGTGGCGCGTATAGGTGAATGAGTGAAACGATGACGAAGGGGAGCACCCGGGTGCTGTCCAAGGCGGTTCTCATCGCGAGGCGCATTTCTTCGTAGCGTTCCAGCACACAGAGGTTGCGTGCATACTCACAAAAGAAGTGGGACAAGGTCTCACGTACGATCTCACGACTTTTTTGGCCTTTTTGAGCGGATGGCAGATCGTGCAAGACATGATGGAACCACGTTCCGACCTCGACCGCTTTGTCGCTCTTATTGGCTTTTCGCAGGGCTTCGAGCTGCAGCGTGAGGACTTCGATGAGCTCGTTGAGACGTTTTGGATCAGTCAAGTCGCCCGCGGCGAGGTCTCGTCGATAAGTGCCTAGATAGAGGGCAGCCGCGTCCCAGCCTTGTTTTGGATCCGCGCCGATGGCGCGGGCCTGTTCGAGTATTTCATCCATAAATTTGCAGCCTTTGTTTGATCACGTCGTGCCAGTCAATGATGTGGTGTGTGTTTGTCGTGAATGTCGTGTATCGTATCGAAGCTTCGTTTTGGGCCCTGCCAGGCGAAGGGGTAGCGGCGTATTTTCCCGACGGGAAAATAGCCGCGTAGGGGAAGGCTTTCCCCTCAAGCAAATTAGCGTTCGTCTTCCGAAAGCACGCGGTTTGAACGAAGATGATATTATAGCGAGGTTGAGCCAAATCGGGAACTATTATGCAATGCGGGATTGAAATCATTTTTATGGGTTCATGTAACGTATAAAGCTGTATGTATGATATTGAATGTGATAAAATAATTAGCTGAATTTTGTCTGTGCGCTGGCACAGTCAACACGAAAAGAGAGGAACGACATTGAAAGCCTGTCAGTTATGTTTGTTAACGTTCAAAGATAAGGTCAGATTTTGCCCACTTCATGGTGTGGAACTACGGGCGGTGACGGAAGCCAGTATTAGCGTAGGAAAACCGTATTGTGGGTATTCCGTGATCAGCAAGCTGGGCACGGACAGCCTTGGTGATACGTATCTGTGCGAGAAAAGCGGCACCGCGTATCGTTTGCGCGTCTATTCCGAGATCTTGACATGTGACCGTGGTCGCAAGACGCGCCTGATCGAGGCGTTGGATAACGCCAAAGTGCTGACAGGGGGCGGCATTCCTGTATTGGATTATGGGACGGATGGCGAAAAGCATTATTACAGTGTCGGTCCGTTCGTTCAGGGCGTCTCTTTGCTGGATGTATTTCAGTCAGACGCTGAAATATCAGAAGATCAGGCATCCGAGATCCTGCTTTTAGTGTTAAAGGCATTGAAAGACATTCATGCGCGTGGTGTCGTGCATGGTGGATTGGCGCTTTCCAGCATCATTGTGACGCCAGATGGCGACATTCGCCTTCAGGACGCAGGATTGTGGGATATCCTTCGTGATGAGAATTTTATTGATCTTCGTGATGACAATGCGGAAGCACTTGCGCCGATCTCAGATCTGGCGGCGCCGGAAGTCGTGAATGGTCATACGCCGCGGACTTACAGTGATGTATTTTCAGCGGCTGCTGCGAGTTTCATGCTCATGACGCGTAAGTCGCCGACCCGAGGCGAATCTCAGGCAGATCGCCTTGAAAAGCGTTCTCGTGGTGAACTTGGTGAGTTTGATGCGTACCTTTCGAAAGGTAAGATCAGTCAGGATTTTTATGAATTTTTGGAGGCGGCACTTTCTGAAGACTCGGAGACTCGTTTTCAAACGGCGAAGGCATGCATGAACGCATTGTGCTGCATCAAGTCTGAAGTCCTTGACAAAGCAACGAGTTCGCTTCGTCGTACGTTCACCGAGAAATTGCTGAAAGCCGGGGGCGATAAGAGTTGCGCCGCAAAAGTCATCAAAGCGTCGCCCAGGCCGCTTCGCTTCGATGCCGGGCTTGAGGATCTGTCGGACGCCAAACGTCGCAGCTCCGAGAATACACAGGCTGGTGTTGGTCGCAAACGCACAACGCTAGAAGGTATGCAATCAGTTTCTGTGCCGACCGTCGATCGGACGAGCAAACAAAATCTTCACCAAATCATTGGCGAAAACCTGCCTAAAACGCAGGCAAGTGAGGATCTTGAACGCGCGGTGACGACGCGGATGGATGCCATTGAAACGACGCCGACAACTGAAATGAAAGCGGTTCCGTCACTTTCGAATTCATCGCTTCAGCTGTTTGAAGATGGTGAAGGTGACGACGAGATCATGTCTGATGCTGCGCTTAGCGACCTTTTGGGTGATATTGGTGATTTGCTCAATCGCGCGCCCAAAGATGACAAATTGGTCGATAGAACACAGGAAACGCCTGCAGTTAAACGTATTTCATCAGAAAATAACGAAAAAGCTGAAGAGCCGGTAGGGGCCAAGATCAAGATTCCGAGTCTGAAATCGACCTTGTCAAAACCCAAAACGCCGGATGAACTGAAAGCCGAGAATACAGCGAATCAGAAAAAGCGCATTTCGGACCAGGAAAATGCCCGTATCAAAGCTGCAGAAGCTCAGAAGAATGCAGTCGAAACGCCCAAAAAACCGGATCAGTTGCCGACACCGCAGCAGTTGGGATACCGTTCTGGTCGTGATACCGAAGCGCGGATCCTTTCGGTTTTAGGTGATCCTGCCTCTGCCAGTGTGCCGAAAAAGCCGACGTTGTTGCCCAGACAGGCTGCGTCTGTAGAAAGTGCGCGTATTAACAGCGAAAAGGCTTCCGAGGATCAAGAACAAGTCAAGTCTTCGGCTGAAATTCCCGAAAATGCTATTGAGAAAGCCGAACCGCTTCAGAATGGCGACGTTTTGGTCATGGGTGGCGCGCCCAACGTGTCACGAGAAACCAAACGCATTCGTCGTCGTCGTCACCGTTCGTTAGATGATTGTGAGCCGCGTGGTGATGTCGTTGAAGCTGATCTTACGGTAAAACCGATGATCAATTCGGCTGATGTTCCGGCCTTCAGCGAAATTCCCGGTATGACTGCGACCGCTGGTTTTGTTCATGAAGATGATTCCATCGATATTCAATTGGATGAGGATGGTAATCTGGAATCGGGCGATGATCTGAAAGCTGTGCTGGCGTCTGCGCGTGCTAATCCTGAAATCACGGCGGTTTCTCTTCCTGCGGTTAAACTTGAGGGGGAAGACGAAGCTTCCCATGAAGACGATTCTGACAACGAGCCTGCGAGGTTCGGAAGTAACGTAGATAAAGGGGAGATCTTTAAAAAGCGTCTTTTGCTCGCCGGCATTTTCGTTCTGTCGATTAGCATCGTCGTTTTATTGATCTACGCGTTCTCTCGCGATGATTCGACTTCGCAAGAGGATAAGCTGGCAGCAGATATGGCTCAGTTCAAGGCTGCACTTGAACAGCATACCCAGGCAGATCGTGATGAAGCCACGTCCCTTTTGGGTAAAATGATCAGTGATAATTTGGATCAGACGAAACTGGCTGAATGTCGCGATGCCTATAACGAGTCATTTAAGGCTCAGGCAGATGAAATTCGTTCGAAGACCCAAAAATCGGAAGAAATCCCGACTGTTTATTATGGCGCTAAGGTTGAAGAACGTATCGATCAGTTGATGACGGATTGTGTCAACAAGATCGTGAATGAGCAGATCGGCACTGAAGGCATCGCGGATGTCGCGCGTGCACAATGCGAAGAGCAGGAAGCCAAGCTGATGCAACAGGCTAAAGACGAAGCTACTGCTCTTGCGAAAACGACGGTTCCCGAACTTGAAAAAGCGTTGGAGCAGTGGAAGTCATTGAAGACGATATATTCGTCGATGCAAAAGACAGGACGCCTTAGAAATGCTGAAAACAGTGCGTCTCTTGCCGAAGCGACGAATGAAGAAAGCACGATCGAAGGTCGTCTGACAGGCTTGAAAGCTTGGATGGATCAGGAAGGCTTGACGGTTGCAGCTGACAAGGGCGGCAGCGATGACGGTTTGGATGCGCAAAACGTCGTGGCGGTAGCGGATGTTGATGCACAGGTCGAGGATGATCGTGCGAACGAACGTGCGGCTCAGGCTGCGGCTGAACGTGAGGCTCAGGCTGCCGAAGCCGCGCGTGCCGCCGAAGCCGCGCGTGCCGCCGAAGCTGCTCAGGCTGCCGAAGCTGCGCGTGCCGCCGAAGCCGCTCAGGCCGCTGAAGCTGCTAAAGCCGCTCAGGCTGCTCAGGCCGCTGAAGCCGCGCGTGCTGCCGAAGCCGCTAAAGCCGCTCAGGCCGCTGAAGCCGCGCGTGCTGCCGAAGCTGCGCGAACCGCAAGAGCCGCAGAAGAGGCCAAAGTTGCTGAAGCGAAGAAAGCCGCACAAGCTGCTCAGGCCGCTAAAGCGCCAGATCCCGCGAAAACCGCTGACGCTGCGAAAGCTGCAGAAGCGAAGAAAGCTGCTGAAGC
>JAZUKH010000229.1:0-17280 GCA_045643185.1 Myxococcota bacterium
ATGAGGAAAAAATTTTTATACTGCTTCTGTCTCAGCAGATTATGAGAAGCTTTGCCCATGGATAAATCCTGAACCGGTCGGAGAAACCTGGCCGACTGAGATGACGGACGCTGTGGTAGTACCTTGTTCCTTCGTTTGTTAAATGCGAATCGGTTCAGGGTGAGGTAATCAGAATTTCCGGAAAAATCGCTGATGAAGTCTGCAGGAACGGTGGCGTTAACTGGGGCCGCGAATATGGAATATTGATGTATTGGCTTATGGCGCACCTGCGTAAGGGAACAACACTGGAAGCCTCAGATATTGATAAGGCCGGTGCTGCCGTAACTGCAATCAGTGACAGCAGGGGGTGCTGCTGCGAGAAGGATGCTGAAACTTTGCAGGAACTGGCAGTTAAGTGGGTCAGTCTGAACAGCACGCCTATTCCGTTAGGAGACGTTTTATATAACGGATGAGGCAAGAATGAGAAAGAAACTCCGGATCGCAGGAATAAAGATTTACGAAGGGGATAGTTATGCAGCTTACAGGAACCATAGAAGAACGTATACATGCGGTAGTGGAATTCGGAAGGGCACACCGTGAAATGACAGATTTGTGTTTACGAGTTGCGTTGTCAAAAGAGGTAATTCGTCCGCTTGACGCACTGCAAGTTTGTGATCAGAGTCATTTCACAATCAACGGTCAAAAAAAAAGCCCTGATCTTTGATCAGGGCTTTTTAAAGCTACGCAGCTTTACTCAGGCAGAAATTAGGCCTTGAGTTCGACTTTGGCGCCAGCAGCTTCGAGTTTTTTCTTGATGTCTTCAGCAGCATCTTTCTCGAGGCCTTCTTTGATGACGGAGGGAGCGCCATCGACGAGGTCTTTGGCTTCTTTGAGGCCGAGGCCGGTGATGCCACGGATTTCTTTGATGACGGCGATTTTGTTGGCGCCCACATCAGCGAGGATGGCTTTGAATTCGGTGGGTTCTTCAGCGGCAGCGGCAGCGCCATCAGCAGCGGCGACGACGACAGCACCACAAGCGGCTTTGACGTCCCATTTTTCTTCGAGTTCTTTAACGAGGTTGTTGAGCTCGATGATGTTCAAACCTTCAAGGTAAGCAATAACTTCTTCTTTCGTAGCGGCCATGAGTATAATCTCCATGTTGTCCATGAATGGACGTTAAAAATAGTAATGAGTTAAAGGATAAAAGTACCGGATGGTACGAGGAAAAACTAAGCGGACTGGGATTCTTCGAGTTTGTCGGCGTAGGCTTTGATAACGGCTGCAAAGCGCTGCTGAGAAGCTTTGAAGAGGGAGAGAACTTCGGCGAGAAGTTCCTTGCGGCCTTTCGTTTTGGAGAGTTCTTCAACGCCTTTGACGTCGAGGACTTTTCCGAAGCCGAAACCACCGCGGATTTCGAATTTAGGATTGTCTTTAGCGAAAGCGCAAGCGACTTTAGCGGGGGAGATGGGGTCGTCCTGTTTAAGAGCGACGGCGATCGGCCCTTTGAAGAGCTCAGCGACAGGCTCTAATTCGGTGCCTTTGAGGGCTTGTTTGACGAGCGTGTTTTTCACGACGACGAACTTAACGCCTTCAGCACGGAATTTCGAGCGGGCTTCGTTGATTGAGTTAACGTCAACACCGCTTGTGTCAACGAGGATCAACGATTCGATGCCGTTAAGGAGCGTTTTGTACGACTCAATCGCGGCTGATTTTTCTACTCGATTCATAATGCCTCTGTGGATGAACGAACGAATAATAACAATGAACGGACCGAGAGTCGGTTCTGAGGAGGTTCGTTAATCAGAGCAAAAGCTGCTGACCAATTTTACCGGCTCAGCTGGTGTTCTCACGAACATTAAAGCATTTCTGCTACCAACGTCTCCGACGGTTTGGATGGCCGTCCCAAAAAACGGGCGCGTTTATACACGCGCCCGAAAATAAAATCAATCAAAAAATGATCTTACCACTAATTTTTTTTAATTAGATGGACATCGGATCAATTTTGACAGCGGGGCTCATCGTCGAGCTGATCGAGATCGAGCGAACATACTGACCTTTCAGCGTCGCGGGACGAAGCTTGAGGATGAGATCCAACAGTGAACGAAGGTTTTCAGCAAGAGCATCAGCATCAAACGAAGCTCTGCCAAAGGGAGCATGAACGATACCAGCGCGTTCAACACGGAATTCAACACGACCAGCTTTCGTTTCTTTGATGGCACGGGCGACATCGGTGGTAACCGTTCCGACTTTGGGATTAGGCATCAAACCGCGCGGGCCAAGGACGCGACCAAGACGACCTACTTTACCCATCATATCCGGAGTTGCGATAACCTTATCGAAATCCATCCAGCCTTCATTGATTTTAGCAATGAGGTCGTCCGCACCCACAAAATCGGCACCAGCTTCGAGAGCTTCTTTTTCTTTTTCGCCCTGAGCGAAAACTAAGACTCGAACCGTTTTGCCAATTCCGTGAGGCAGTACAACCGCGCCGCGAACCATCTGATCCGCGTGACGCGGATCAACGCCCAAACGAATCGCGACATCAACACTCGCGTCGAATTTCGTCGTCGTCATCGATTTGACGAGAGAAACCGCTTCTTTGAGATCGCTATAACGCTTCTGCCTGTCGACCAATTTTGCCGACTCTACGTACTTCTTACCTCTAGACATTTTCTGTCGCTCCTTAATTAATCGACAATGTCAACGCCCATGCTGCGGCACGTACCGGCAACGGTACGAATCGCTGCTTCGATGTCGTCTGTGTTCAGATCGGGCAGCTTTGTCTCAGCAATTTTACGAACCTGTGCACGCGTGATTTTGCCGACTTTTTCACGGTTAGGAACGCCGGAACCACCTTTCAGACCGAGTTCTTTCATGATAAGAACCGCTGCGGGCGGCGTCTTGATCACAAAGCTAAAGCTGCGGTCAGCGTAAACAGTAATAACAACCGGCGTCAAAATCCCTTCGCCTTTCTGCGTTTTAGCATTGAACTGCTTGCAGAAATCCATGATGTTGACACCGTGCTGGCCCAGTGCCGGACCAACAGGAGGAGCAGGGTTCGCTTTACCAGCAGGACACTGCAGCTTGACATAACCTACAATCTTCTTGGCCATTGTCTTCTTCCAATAAATTAAGCGTTGTCCGTAACTCGTTCAACTTGTGAAAATTTAAGTTCAACAGGAACAACGCGTCCCAGAATACTTACGTTAACGCTGACACTCTCTTTCTCACGATCGATCGCTTCAACGCTACCCGTAAATGTTTTGAACGGTCCATCCAAAAGTTTGACCGTACACTTCAATTCTAAATCTTCACCGTGCGACGTCTTTTCAACGTTCGTATTCATTTTCCCTTTGATGCGGTCTACTTCTGCATCGCTCATCGCAGGCGGATTTTTGCGATTCCCTACAAATCCGGAAATCTTCGGCGTGTCATTCACAATGTGCCACGTCGTCTCATTCATATCCATCTGAACAAGCATATAACCAGGGAAAAATTTGTGCGATGAAGTACGGGCTTTACCGCCTTTCGTCGTGTCAACGACCGTCTCAGTCGGAATTAAAACCTCGCCAAACATTTCCCCGATGCTCGGATCTTTCTCGTTCGCTTTCGATATGCGATCCAAAAGAAGGTCGTGCGCTTTTTTCTCACAACCCGATAACGTATTGACGATGTACCATTTCAAATTCGCCATGTAGCTTTCTCCTGAAAACAGCCTGACACTCATTGTCAACTTTCTTTGAGCTTTCGCTCAAAAAAAGCGGCAACTATTTAATACCTAAAATCAAATCAGTCAATGTTTTTGCGCCCATATCGAAACAAAAAAGAATGCACGCCACAATGATCGCCATGATGATCACGACTTTCATCGCGTATTTCGTTTCGTCACCTGTCGGCCAGGTCACCTTTTTCATTTCATACGCAACATTGAGGGCCCACGTATACACTTTGGCGTTTCGCCAAAGCAGAACCATCGTCAGAATACCAAGACCGATTCCGATCAGCGTTGCCATCGTCACATTTTCGCCAAGGATGCGAATGTCGCTAATTTTTAACACCGCCAAAAGGAGGCTTACGATGTTCACATAAAGCCACGAAGCAACCATCGCTGCGACGATAAAAGAAAGATTTACGTAACGTTTTACTTCATCCATGTTTGATTTCCGACAATAGAAAAGAAAAGCCTTTTGTCATTGGGGCAGACAAAAGGCTTTCTACAGGGGTGGAAGGACTCGAACCCTCGGCCCACGGCTTTGGAGGCCATTGCTCTACCAACTGAGCTACGCCCCTAGAGCCCCCCGGGCTCTGATTGTCTAGGGGGCAAGGTTTAATTACTTATCGAGGATCTGGGAAACGACGCCAGCGCCGACCGTGTGACCGCCTTCACGGATGGAGAAGCGGAGACCTTCGTCCATGGCGATCGGGGTGATGAGGTCGACCTGAATGTCGACGTGGTCACCAGGCATAACCATTTCGATGTCTTTGAGCGTAACGACACCAGTAACGTCCGTCGTGCGGAAGTAGAACTGGGGACGATAACCATTACGGAAGAATGTATGACGACCACCTTCTTCTTTGGAGAGGATGTAAACCTGGCCAATGAAGGATTTGTGGGGCGTAACCGAACCCGGTTTGGCAAGAACCTGACCACGTTCGATTTCGTCTTTCTTCGTACCACGGAGCAAGCAACCGATATTGTCGCCAGCTTCACCGTATTCGAGAAGTTTACGGAACATTTCAACGCCCGTAACAACCGTTTTGTCGATGGTGTCTTTGAGACCAACGATTTCGACAGCGTCGTTCACGCGGATCTGACCAGCTTCGACACGGCCCGTGGCAACCGTACCACGACCAGAGATCGAGAAGACGTCTTCAACAGGCATCAAGAAGGCTTTGTCAACAGGACGTTCCGGAGTCGGGATGTAGCTGTCAACAGCGTCCATAAGTCTGTCGATGGCTTTGACACCCATGTCGCTGTCAACACCTTCGAGGGCCTGAAGCGCGGAACCAATGATGACAGGCGTGTCATCGCCGGGGAATTCATAGCTGCTGAGGAGTTCACGAACTTCCATTTCGACGAGGTCGAGAAGTTCAGCGTCATCGACGAGGTCAGCTTTGTTAAGGAAGACAACGATGTAAGGAACACCAACCTGACGAGCGAGGAGGATGTGTTCACGCGTCTGGGGCATCGGGCCGTCAGCAGCGCTAACAACGAGGATTGCACCGTCCATCTGGGCAGCACCGGTGATCATGTTTTTAACATAGTCAGCGTGTCCCGGGCAGTCGACGTGAGCATAGTGACGTTTTTCGGTCTGATATTCAACGTGAGCCGTAGCGATCGTGATACCACGTTCTTTTTCTTCCGGCGCTTTATCGATTTCGTCGAATTTCATAACCGTGATGCTGGGATCGTATTTCGCCAGACAGGTCGTGATAGCTGCCGTCAACGTCGTCTTACCGTGATCGACGTGACCAATCGTACCAATGTTAACGTGCGGTTTCGTTCTCTGAAATGTTTCTTTGGCCATAACAGCCTGCCTCCTTAAAGTAGCATTAACACAAATTTACTGGCAACTTCCAAAACTTGGATTCACGCCAGTGCTTACCAAAAAAAAATCAACCACTTCACGCGCGCGAAGTGGTCAATACCTATAAAAAAGCCTGTGACCGGAATCGGACCGGTGACCTCATCCTTACCAAGGATGCGCTCTACCAACTGAGCTACGCAGGCAAAAAGAGGTGTATGTGGAGCGGGCGACGGGGGTCGAACCCGCGACCCATAGCTTGGAAGGCTATTGCTCTACCAACTGAGCTACACCCGCATACACGATATGGATAGGGATGGATTCGAACCACCGAACTCGTAGAGGGCGGATTTACAGTCCGCTGCATTTGACCGCTCTGCAACCTATCCATAATGGCCTTTGGCTAACGCCTCTGTCATCTGAAATTCTTCACCCAGGCTTAAATGGATAGGGATGGATTCGAACCACCGAACTCGTAGAGGGCGGATTTACAGTCCGCTGCATTTGACCGCTCTGCAACCTATCCGTGAGAGATGCTGATGGAGGGACTTGAACCCCCAACCCCCTGATTACAAATCAGGTGCTCTACCGATTGAGCCACATCAGCCTGGTTTAGAATTTCAACGCGCCCGGGCGGTCATGCCGTCGCGGAACGGCGCGGCTTATATGCCTATACGAGTTCTACGTCAATCTTTTTTTTGCGTTTTTTTATTTTTCTGTCTTTTTCTTCTCGTTTTACCTCCTGCTTTTCGCGTCTTATCTGTCTTTTCTCAGAACAAACTGATCGTTGTTCTTGTTGCTACATCTCTATCTGCGCAATTTCGACCGCCTCGGTCACGGTTGAAAATACACAGCGTCTTCGTGAAAAATTGTGATGCCGCAGATCGAGGCCAGGGGTGACATCATGAAGTTTTCGGTCAATGTCATGCCTAATTCTTGCGCGTTGAGTGTACGCAAAATGTCGACTTTAATGCGATGATCGGGAATCATTGGGTAGCCCGGTGCCGGTCGAACAAGCTGACCATACCGCGCCATAAGGTTTTCATGCAGCACGTCGTTTGCTGCCGACACGAGTCCTGTCGCGCACGTTTCCAGGACTAGCTGTACGTATGCTTCGTCTTTGACCGTGTAGGCTGCGATCGACCGAATTTTTTCGCGGTCGATCTGGCAATTCATCGCAAATAACCCTACTTTTGACGCATGACTTGTTGGCAAAAAGTCACTTAGTGCATGACAGGCAGCCGATTTTCGGCACACACGCGGCGTTTGGATCACAAACTTTTCGTGATTTTGCGCAAAAACTTCGATTTTTTCTTCACCGCCGCGTGCCTCGACGAACTGAAACCGGCCGCGCACATTCACCGCGTGAAACGCATCCGCAGCGCGCAGCACTTCGTTGCAATCTCGACGGAGGGCTTCACGCGTTTCGGCATCGAGTGCGCGACCAGCGCCTAACGTCTTGATCAGCGGCGCGTAGTTGAGGTGATTGATGAGTTCGTCGAGCGACCATGTGAGCGTTTCAGGCGCCGTGGGGGCCTTATCCAGTGCCGTGTTTTGACGAAATTCGTGTTTTGGACGGCGTGCGCGTGCTTCTTCCAGCGAGATCGCGTCGTCTGATGGTGATGACACGGCGTCGCGAATCGACGCCTGAGCTTGCAATACCTCGTTTTCAAACGTTTTGCGTTTTTCAGCATTCAACCAGTGCCCGAGCACAACGGGCACGCGCGACGCATCGGTGATATGTGTCACAACGCCGGGGGCATAAACCGGCGCAATTTTCAGCGCGACATGTTCGTCGCATGTCGCTGCGCCGCCCACGAACAGCGGCACATGCACGTTCGCCGCATTGAGTGCATGTGCTACTTCTTCCATCACTTTGAGTGACGGCGAGATCAATCCGCTCAGTCCAATGGCATCGACGTTTTCGCGGATCGCGGTCTCGACGATCGACGCGGTCGGTACCATGACGCCGAGGTCGATCACCGCGTAACCGTTACAGGTCAGTACGGTCGTCACGATGTTTTTGCCGATATCGTGCACGTCACCCCAGACGGTCGCCATCAATATTTTTTTGCGTCCTGACGTGTTTTGGGACTCGGTCAGCGGCAAACACGCGATGGCCTGCTTCATCAGGCGGGCTGAGCGAATGATTTGGGGCAAAAACATGGCACCGGTCGAAAAACGAGCGCCGACTTCGGTCATTCCATCCATTAACGGGCCTTCAATGATCTGCAACGGCGTCATGCTTTCGAGCAGCGTCTCGACGTCGTGTGCCAGATAACGAGACTCGCCTGTGATGAGTGCATGACCGAGTCGCTGCGCGGGCGGCATGGACGCCACGTCGTCGTCGGCCACTGGTTTTGTCGTCTTAACGAGTGCATGACCGGCGATCCAATCGAGCAGTGCCTCTGACGCGCCCGGGCGAGCATCCACAAGGTCGCGCGCCAAAGCCAACAAGGTCGTGTCGATCTCACTTGGTGTGGGCATCATCTCTGGGTTGGCGATCACCATGGTCAGGGCGTCGCCGGCTTTGTCCAAAAACGCCGCGTGAATCGCGGCGCGCACATCGTCGCGACCACGGAAAGCGAACGACAGGTTGCTCAAACCGCCGCTGGTTTGGATCGCGGGGTATTTTTTGCGCAGCAGGCGACATGCCTCCAAAAAGCTGAGTGCCTGCCTGTCGTGTTCAGGCATGCCGGTGCCGATCGCCAGAATGTTTGGGTCAGCCACGAGGTCGGCCTCGTCAAATCCGGCCTGCGTCGTGAGCAGGTCGATCGCACGTGACAGGATCTCGACGCGGCGTTCGGTCGTCACTGCCTGACCGGCTTCGTCGAACGCCATGATCACGACGCCCGCACCGGCGCGGCGCAAAGCTCGGGCTTCTTCCAAAAACGCCGCTTCACCGCCCTTAAGGCTGATTGAATTCACGAGGCATCGTCCAGGCAACTCGGTCAGCGCCGCGCGGATCACTTCAAAATTGCTTGAATCGATGACGTATGGGTATTGCGAGATCTCGGGTTCCGCATTCAATCGGCGCAAAAATTCACGCATGACGATGGGGCCGTCGAGCATCGCATCGTCCATACAAATATCGATCATCTGTGCTCCGGAACGCATTTGGTGTCGTGCCACGTCGATGGCCTCGTCCCAGTTTTGTTCGTTGATCAGGCGTTTGAACTTGCGCGACCCGGTCACGTTCGTGCGTTCTGCAATGACGACGCGATGCTCGGGTTGCACTTCGACGGCGTTTAGTCCCGAAAACATGGTTTTGTTGTTCGTCGCGCCAAAGGCGCGTGGTTGAACGTCATTCACGGTGTCACGCATCGCACGAATGTGTTCGGGCGTGGTGCCGCAGCACCCGCCCACGACGTTCACCTGGCCTTGTCGTGCAAACTCACCGATGATCTGCGCCATTTTGGCGGCATCGTCGAGGTATGAACCTGATTTGTCGGGCAATCCGGCGTTGGGATAGCACCAGATCGGCAGATCGGTCAGGTCGGCCAACTGCGCCAAAAAAGGAGCGAGTTCGGCGGCACCAAATCCGCAGTTGAGGCCGATCGCCAGCGGTTTGAGCGCCGACGCCGCGGCGCAGAATGCCGACAGCATTTGTCCATTCAACAGGCGACCGCGTATGTCCGCTATGGTCGCGCTAAACACGATCGGTATGTCTGACGGTGTTTTGGTGCGTGACGCCAAGGCACGTGCATAGGCTTCGTACGCGGCTTTGGCGTTCAAAAAGTCAAAAATCGTCTCGACCAGGATCACATCGACGCCACCGTCGATGAGTGCGCCGATCTGGTCTTCATACGCCGTCACCATTTGTTCGAATGTGACCGGGCTTTTTTCGGGCGTTTCGACGGTGGATGCCATTGAAAGGCTCACGTGAGTCGGCCCGACCGAGCCGGCGACAAAGCGCGGTCTGCCTGTCTTGTCTGCCCATTTCGTCGCGGCTTGGCGCGCCACACAGGCCGCGGCGAATGCCATCTTCGCCGCGGCAACGCTCAACCCGTATTGTGTCTGAACGACGGCATTCGCGCCAAATGAACACGTCTCAATGATGTCGGCGCCTGCTTCAAGATACGCCTCGTGGATCGACAAGATCACGTCCGGACGCGTCAGCGGCAAAATGTCGTTGTTGCCCATCAACGCGTGTGCGTTATCCACAAAGTCGGCGCCCCGATAATCCGATTCCGTCAAACCAAAACGCTGGATCATCGTTCCCATGCCGCCGTCCAACACCAAAATTCGCTCACGCATCCATGCTTTCAGACTCAAATTCATTGCGCTCCCTGTGGATAACTCTGTGGATAAACCGACTTTTTTGTGGATAACTTTGTGCACAACCTGTGTGTATCCCAAAATCGGGCTGATAATTTACCACATTCCAACCGCAAGCATGGGTGTCAGAATGTCGAAAGTGTGTTAAAAGGCGCGACGCTGCATTATGATGTAATATATACGATGCATCATGGCGTCGAACCGTTCGACGACGTTCAATATTTTCACCATTCTTTCGATCTTCAAGGAAATGTGCATGAAAAACAACTTTGCCGTGCTTTCGATTTTAGCCGCTCTGTGCTTGTGTGGTTGTAGCAAGACGCCGGATGTGCAGAATGCCACCGACATTCAGAGCGATAACAGCATTCAGGTCGTCATGTGGAACGACTACCACTCGGCGCTTTACGAATCGCTTGCGAAAGACGAGCCCGACGTGGCGCGTGGCGGTCTGCCCGTGTGGATGTCTGCCGTCGAAAAGCTCAAAGGCGACGGTCTTTCGCTCGTTTTGGATGCCGGTGATATGTTCCAAGGCGCTACGCCGCTTAACGAAGCGCGCGGTCTCGGCATGATCAAGATCATGAACGACGTCGGTCTTGATGTCACCACGTTTGGCAATCACGAATTCGACTACGGTGTTGCCGAGGATCCCGAGTTCATGCAAGGCAGCCTCGTTAATGCGATCAACGCCAGTCAATTTCAGTGGGTGAGCGCCAACGTCGTGGCCAACGACGACTACAAAGCCTGGCCGCCCGAAAAACTCAAACCCTACACGATCCTTGAAAAAGGTCCCTATCGCATCGCCGTCACCGGTGTTTCGACCTACGAAACGGTTTCGACGACCAACAGCACGAACATCACCGGTTTGAGCTTCAACAACCCGGCGCAGACGCTGTCCCAGGTGATTCCCGAGATCGTCAAGGAAGACCCCGACTTTATCATCGTACTTGGTCACCTGACGGGTGCCCCTTCTCCCATGCCTTCCTTCGGTGAGGTCAGCACGACTGCGACGTTTAATGACGAACTGGGCGAGATCATGGCGTTGCCTGAAGAGATCCGTGACCATATTGATCTGCTTGTGACAGGTCATCTTCACATTTCATTCCTTTATGACAACGGTCGCACGGTCATTACCCAGGGGCATAATGGCGGTCAGGAGCTTACCACGCTTAAACTTGTGCCCAAAAAGGATGGTCACGGGCTTGAGATCGACCGGGCGAGTATCCAGAAATACGATATTAAACACGCGCCGATCTATCGTGGTTGCGACGGCGGTTTTGAGCGTCCTGAAGCGATCGATGTCAACGGCATGTCGCTCACGCCCGATGCGCGTGCCTACGAGCACATTGAGTCGCTCGAATCATCGATGGTCGAAGGCCTGTGCGACGTTATGACTTGTACGACTGAACCATTTATTCGCAAGTATGACAATGAATCCGCGATCGGCGACCTCATTGTCGATGCCACGGCCAGTATTTTCCCAGAAGCTGACGGTGCTTTACTTAACAGCGGCGGTCTTCGCATCGAATGGCCTCAGGGCAACATCTATCGCGAGCTCGTCTCGGCGATGATGCCCTTCGAAAACTACGCTTATCTTGTTGAAATGAGCGGCGAAGAGCTTATTCGAGTTCTCAAGATCGCTTCGACAGGCCACCACGGCGTCATGCAGGTCAATGGCATCACCTACGCCTATCAGCCCAACTGTGGACGCGCCAACGAAGATATTAATAATGATGGCACGATCGATGCTTGGGAGGCGAGCTGCTTGTGCGAAGGCGCCAAGATCGGCGGAAAACCCATTGATCCAAAAGCCCGTTACAAGATAGTCATGAGCGACTTCATTTTTAATGGCGGCGATTCACTTGCCGGTATCTTTACCACTTCCAAAAAACTCGAGGAAGGCCCCGTCATTCGAAAAGCCATCATGGATTACGTCACCAAACATGAAGGTTGTTTTGATCCCAAACAGATCGTGATCGAAGATCAGCCACGTATTCAACAAACGACGTGTTCTGCGTTTATGAAATAGCGTTGATACGTCAAAATATGTCTTCACAGCGTGCAATTTGACGCTGGGCCCTGCCAGGGGAAGGGGTAGCGGCGTATTTTTCCCATGGTGCTGTGCAGCGCCATGGGAAAAATAGCCGCGTAGGGGAATGGTCGGGCCGCGTTCTTGGCCCGACCTGCCCCTTCCAGATCCAAAATTCAAATCACGCATTCCATATCAGGAGTTCATTATGAAACGTTTGATCGCCCTTCCGGTGCTATTGCTCGGTTTGCTGCCGGCGACCGCCTTTGCGCAGTTCGAAGACAAGTCGTACGACGAACTTATGCAGATCGGTATGCGCCTTTATAATGAAGGTCAAACCAACAAGATCAGCTACGCCAATGCCATTCGTGCGTTTGAAGCAGCGCGCCGTCTCAATCCCGATGCGTCCATTGTTTCCTATAACATTGCCCGTACTTATCACCGCATGGGCAACTGCGAGCAAGCGCTCAATGCCTATTTGTGGTACCAGTCCAACGCCATTATCGAACCTGACTACAATGACGTTTCGGGCTATATTTCGGAGCTCTCAAAACAGTGCGGTTCCAAGGGGACGGTTTCGCTGCGCTGCGTGCCCTCGTCGGCCATGATCAGTTTCGACGGCGAACGTCCTGTGGCGTGTTCGGCGCACCACAGGCTCAAGGTCGGCACGCACCGCTTCGTCATCGCGGCGGATGGCTTTATGTCGCAGGAAGGTGAGATCGAAGTCGTCGAAAACGAGACGGTTGCCGCAGAATTCGAGCTTGATATGACGCTCGAACGTCAGCAAATGATCACGCGTCTTGATCTTTCCGACCGCAAACAGTTCTGGGGCGGTGTCGCCGTCGGTTCGCTCGGCATACTCGCCACGATTGCCGGCAGTGTGCTTATGGGCACATCCTATGATGAACAGGATTATGCATGGGAAAACATGCGCAATGACACGCGCTACTACGCTGGTATGGGCACTACGATCGCCGGTGGACTTGCTGCGATCGCTGGCATCTGGATGATCGTCGATTCCGTCACTACGGCTGCCAAAGAAGATCGAAAGCGCGTTAATCAGTACCGCGACCTGTTCGCCGTCAAGCCCGCTGTCTCGTTCAGTTCCGAAGGCGCGGCTGCAAGCCTTCAATTCACATTCTAGGCGATAAGGAGAATACATCATGAAATGGCTTAAATCCGCACTCATCGCCGCTGCCGTGCTGCTGCCGTCCGTCGCCGCAGCCCAGGAAGTCGACACGCTCTTCCACGAAACCATGATGAAGGGCATCGAATATTATAATGAAGGCGAAGTCGATCCCGAGAACTACCAGAAGGCCATCGATCAATTCACGCTGGCCCGTAAATACTCCGATAATCCGCAACCGATCTACAACATTGCACGTGCCTATCACAAACTGCATCAGTGCGAAAACGCGTTGCATGCCTATCGCGAATACGAGGCGATGGCCGAAGTCATCACCGAATACGGCACGACCGACGTCGCCGATTATATCGATGAACTCAACGCCCAGTGCGGTGATGCGCTCGGTCAGCTTGCCATGTCGTGCATTCCAGCCGAAACCGAAGTCATCGTCGACAACCTGGAAGCGCTTCCCTGTAGCGAAGTTCAGAACCTCAAAAAAGGCCAGCACGCTGTCAAATTCCGCCTCGCCGGTTACAATACCGCCACGCGAACCGTCAACATCGAAGCCGGCAAACGTCACTTCCTCTCCGTCTCGATGGACGCTAAACAATCCACCGTTCGCACTGGCGAAACGCGTCGTATGAGCCGCGACGAATATCGGGCAGCCAACCCGAACGCCGAAGACTTCCTCGCCAATTTGCCGTCTGCGCGCCGCACACCACCGCCACGCGATCTTCAGGAACCCGTTCAGGTCGCTCCGGCACTTCTCATTCCTGACTCGCTCTCAAACCAGAAGCTTTTGTGGGCTGGGCTTGCCAACGCCGTCGTCGGCGTCGGTCTTACCGTCGGTGGGGGCATTCTCATGTACAAATCCTACGAATTTGAAGATTATGGAGAATACTATGCGCAGAATTCGACGAAATACAAAGGTGGCGCGGCGCTTATAGGCATTGGCGCTGGGTTTGCCGTTTCGGGCATCATCATGATGATCGTCGATGCTATCCAAACCAATGAATACGAGGATGATCGTTATCGACAACTCAAACGTTCACTCGCCTTCACTGGAAATGGATTTTCCATGACGTTTTAAGCTTTTTGGGCGCCGTGGCTATTGGCTTTGCCAATACGCCACGGCCGGACGGCTATCGGCTTTGCCGATACGCCGAACGTTGTCAGTGCGCTTGGCGCGCGGCCTCCGAATTAAAGCTGATCCGACGCTTTTTCTATGACAAATATCGCGTTGGATGGCGGAAACGGCTCAAGATTGCCCGATTCGTCGGTTAAACGAACTTTGTCTTGTAACGCCGTCACATATCCGGATTGCAAATACGACGCTTCTTCAGGCGGCACGTCGACGAGGCGTGCTTTATCGCCGAGCCAGTTCAAAAGCGCCGAACGATAATCTTCATAAGTCATAATGCCGTATTGTTCACGAACTTCATACGGGAAGCTCTCGGGACCCCAGGTGTATGTGTACATAAATTCCATGGCATCGGCGGAATCAATGGCGATTTTGTTATCCGAAATAAATGTATAATTGATCTTACGTCCTTTAAATTCACGACAGAAGGCTTCGAAGAACGATTTGGCATCGTCTTGCAGGAACTCTAGGACCTGACGTTTGTGTGGTGGCATGATGCCGTCGCGGATCAGAATGCGGCCGCCCGGGGCGAGTGTTTCAAACGCCGAACACAACATTTTTTGGACCGATTCTAGGTGAAAACGCGTGCCATCATCGGCTTCGACGTAGCTATAGATCTCGTGAAGGATGCTGCAGAACACGATGCCTTGAAGTGAATCCTTTTTGAAATACTGGTCGAAGGCAAAAGCGTTGCCTTCGATGATCTGCCATTTGGCGTCGGAGCTTTTTTTCTTTTGTTTGAGCGCTGCAACGACCTGGCTGCTGGCATCCAGGCCAGTGATCATGGAATCGGGGAAATAACGTTCGAGCAGGTCGAGCACGACGCCGCCGCCGGGGCCGACTTCGACGATATGGCCTGGTTTGAGCCAGCGAAGCATGCGGGCCTTGTCAGATTTCGCGGCATTCATCGTGGCGAGGTATTGAGACTCGTTGGACAGTCGGTCGAAGTCGTCTTTGCGCAAGCCGTAGAGGTCACAAAGCATCTTGAGTGCGCTGTGGAAAAACACGGTTGATTTACATTCATAAAGTGAGAGCAAGGTAATGAGTGCCTCGGCTTCTTCTGATTCTGAAAGTACGAGACTGACGGAGCGCTGACCACCACGATAACCGGTCATCGACAGAATGTATTGATCCTGATAGATCAGTGCAGTTCCGTCGATCAGGGCGTTGATATCCTGTTTGGTCATGATGGCATCGAGGAGGCGAATACGGTATGCCGTACGGCTTTTTGACTGATTCCCAGCCTGGTGCTGCGTATTGGCGAGTTTGACAAAATCAAGGTGAAACAAGTCGCGTCGATTTGCGCCAAAACTCTGAACGAAGTGCAGCCCTAGAACGAGCATTTTTAACTGGCTCAACGCCGATAAACAGCCCGTTGCGGCTTCAAAATACCATAGTGAGCATTTGGCCATCATGTCGAATAACCAGGTCAAATTGGCATCATTCAATGATTTGAGCGCGGCATGTAGATTGTCGGGAGTTTCGCCAGCTTGGATAGCACTGGCGCGTAGCGCGGTCAACCGAGTCATCAACTCGGCTTCTCGGTCTTCACGCGTTTTGGCATTTGCATCATTCGTTGCTGTTGATTCGCCCAAAGCCATGTGTTCGAGCTGAGCTGCGACGTCACGGAATTTAAGATACAACGTGTCGTTCATCAAACCTTCGCGCACGCCGGCTGTGTCCACGACATTCATTAAAAAATACGTTTGAACGAGGGCATGGACAGCGTCGGCGACCGAGTCGAGGTTTAGCAGGTCGCAGAAGTCTTGCGCGTGGTTTTTCACAAACGTCACAAACGCCTCGACCACGGCCAACGTCGTTTCTCCGCGGACAAACTGACCGATATAGCCATGCGCTTTGACGAGTTCTATCGTTAGTGTCTGCAATAATTCCGAATTTCTGAATTCCGAAAAGCGGTTTAACACTCCTAAGTGAGCGATCAATGCGCCAGACGCTTCGTTATGCATGCTCAAATCGAGTTTCAACAAGGATTCCCAGTCCGCACGTCGGGCTGCATTTCCTCCCTTGGAAATATCTGAAAACGTCAAAGCTGCGCGCAAAACCGGTCCTAAATGTACAACGTTTTCAATGTATTGAACGTCGGCACACAGAGCATTAAAATTCGTATGGCTTAAATAAGCTTCCTTTTGAAACAAGCTTTCCTGAGCCAATTCCAGTCCTCTTAACTTGGACTCGAGCACAACTTTTAGGTGCGACCAGAGTGGATTCTCGTCATATATGTTATGTTCAATGCCGTATACCGCAGTGTCTTTTTCATCGATCTCGAAAAAAAACAAGAGCTCAGGAAAAGCATAAGCCGCTTGAGCATAAGCTTGGGAATCGTTTTTTTGACGCAACTGGTTTAAGGTTTGAGTGAGTTTTTCTGTAAAAGTGAAATAGTTGATCATAATTTTTCCCAAAGATAGAAGTTTGAAGCCATTTCCTCACTTCTAATTATCAAAGCGATTTTGAAAAAACCAAAACAAGATGTCAAGGTGACTGAGTGTTACAGCCGTAACGACTGAGCGTTGTTTTGGCCGGTTACTGTTCAAACGGGGTGCTAGGCACACGAAGTGCCACGTTATGTCGCTACACTCCGGTTTCGAACCCGTGGAGACGTATGGACTGCCTTACAAAAAACTGAAAAAAAATGTCACGTTTTTAAAGTTGCTGGCAATTATATATAGCGTAGGGAAATTCGCTCTTTCCATACACCCAAACTCAGTCCTTGTTCCGTCTGCTTCCAGGTTCGCTCCTGGAAACGTTGTGACCTTCGCGGTATCACGGTTTCGAAGCCCCATTTCATTGCTAGAGAATCACTTTTAAGGAGAACGATACATGTATTCAGTGACCTTTTACCACCGGTTCGTCAAATAACCGCTACTCGTGGCTCGTTTGACGGTGACCAGCACCCGTTCAGTTTGGGAATCTGTGCGGGGCGGTCAAGCACCAAACGACGTCAGACATAGGTATCACGCGCGTGGGCGCCGACAGGCCAGGGGCTCACCACGTGGTTTTGCGCAAAACGGACTTTGCCCAGGGGCGTTTTGACGCAACAGAGTTTAGCGATATTCTCTGGTCTTTGGCTCGAAAAGCATTGAGGCGTGAACAACTGTTGTCCAAAGACGAGCGATGAAGCGTTGATGGATAGGTGTGTCTTCTGTACGGTTTGTTGCAAAAATTCGCGGTGGTGGAGGTGGGGGAG
>JAZUKH010000230.1:0-9281 GCA_045643185.1 Myxococcota bacterium
AATTGTGATCCTTGGCTGAGGGGCAACAACCTGGCATTTTTTTCGTCAAGTTTTTCAAACAAATCCTGAATAAATGTTATATTTTATCGTTTATTGTCGGTCGCGTTGTGCGTACACGACAATTTATTGTCGAATTGATTGATATTTCATTCTCACAAGAAGGAGAATTTTCTTCATGACGAATCTTGTTTCAGCGATTAAATCCAAATTTGTTCTTGCGGCCGTGACCCTTGCTTCGATCGCAGCGTTCACGCTTGCCTCCCCCGACGAAGCGCAGGCAGCCGGCTGGGAACTCCAGGGTGCCTTCGGTTGGCTCGGTGAAGTCCACGACGGCCCGGGCGATATGAACGGCATCACGTTCAGACTCGCCGGTGGTTACAAAATCAACGACTGGGTCGGTATCTTCCTCAATCAGGACATCGGCGGCACGTGGGACAAAGACACGGGTGCCCGTTGGAGCCACTTCGTCGGCGCCACCATCGTCAGCGCTGACTTCTTCTATACGCTTGGCCAGGTTCAGTTGCTCGGTCTCGTTGGTCTTGGTGCCCATTATATCGGCGACACGCACTGGGAACATCGTCATGACAACCTCAAAGGCGATGACAACAACTCAGACGGTGCCTTCGCATTCCGTATTGGCGTGGGTGCCACCTATATGATCAACAGCAAACTGGGTGTGGGCCTCAATTTCGATTACACGCTCGGTGCCTACGAAACCTGGAATGATCACGTCCTCGACCTCTTGCTCCACATTCGTTACGCCTTCTAATTCATCCGGCTCGAATGATTTTTGACAAGGTCACCCCGCCTGTATCGGCGAGGTGACCTTTTTTAGTTATATCGTCTGACAATTTTGACCAAGTTGAGTGTATTCACGATGTCCAAATACATTGCTATTCCAAACCACCCACGTTTTCTTGCCACAGTTTTTGCTGCATTTCTTGCGGTTTTCGCGCTCGTCACGCCATCGACAGCCAAGGCCAATGGCTTTGAAGTCATGGGCGCCATCGGTTGGCACGACGAGATCCCCAATGACACGCCACACGCCGACATGAACGGTTTTGGCGTGCGCTTGTCGGCGGGTTATCGCTTTGCCGACTGGATCGGCGTCTTTGTCAATCAGGACCTTGGTGGCGCCTTCAACCACTGGGATATTGGCGGCGTGCGTGTGCGCGGCAGCCATTTTCTCGGCACGACGCTCGTGTCGGCCAACCTGTTTTTCCCAACCGGCCCCTTAGAGACCTTCGCACTGATCGGCATCGGCGCCACCTACACGGGCAAATGGCACGAACACCACCACGACCACCACGCCGACCTGGGCAAAGGCGAAGGCGCGTTTGCCTTCCGAGTTGGCATTGGCGCCACGTATATGCTCCCGACCAATCCCAAATTCGGCATCGGGGCCAATTTCGACTACACGACCGGCGCTTTCGAAGTCGATAACGAACACATCGTCGACCTCATGTTACACATGCGATACAAATTCTAAGCGCCTCCACCCTGTCGCCGGCCCTGCCAGGCGAGGGGGTCGCGGCGTATTTTGTATTTCTGTAGAGACGCGTGATCCACACGTCTCTACAGAAATACAAAATAGCCGCGCAGGGGGAGACTTCCCCCGCCTTATCCAAAGCTTCGGGCAAGACGAAATTGAAGCGCAAATCCGCACATGACGTCGAGGTTTTTGTATCAAATATTGCCTACACCAGACTACAAGTGGTTTGAATCGCAGACCAAACTTGCTATAATTGGCTTATCAACGGGTTATTCCACCCACATTTTTGAGGAGAAAAAATGAAAAAGTCAGCATTTCTAGCGTTTTGCCTCGCGACTCTTTTGATGGGTTGCACGGACGACAAAGACAGCGCAGACGTCTGCGCATCAGATGCCGATTGTCTTCACGGCACTTGCAACGGCGGTGCCTGTGAATGTACGGGGTCGTACATGCTTGATGACAACAGCCTTTGCTCGGCCTGTCAGGATGGCTACGTCAGCAACGGCACGAGTTGTATCAAAAACGAAAGCGCCTGTACGAAAGACGCCGACTGCGGTCACGGCACATGCTCAGCCTACAGCAGCACGGGCAGCAAATTGTGCGCCTGCAGCGAAGGCTACGCCATGGGCAGTGACAAAAAATGCTCCGCGTGCGAGACGGGCTACACCAACAACAACGGTGTCTGCTCGAAAAACGGGAAACCGGCCGATTCCGGTAACGAAGGCAATAATAACCAAGGCAATAATAACCAAGGCAATCCAGGCACGACCGAATGCACGATGACATTCAATTACTTCAACCAGTACACGAGCACAGCCTCTGGCGGTGCCGCTGAATTCACCGTCAACTTCGTCGGCAGCTTCAATGACTGGAACAAGTCGGATTCCAAATACGCCATGACGCCGGATGGCAAAGGCAATCACTCCATCACGGTCAAGCTTCAGGAAGGCACCACCTATTCATACAAATTCCACATCAACGGTTGGGAAAATGCTGAAACAGGCCAAGACGACGGTTGGCAGAATGACCCCAACAACTCGAACGTCGATGCCGAAGGTAACAACACCTTCACCTTCACCTGCGGTGGTGGCAACGGCGGCAACGGCGGCAACGGCGGTGGCGGTGGCGGCAGCCAAACTTCCGTCGTACCGACCGAAAACTGCTACATTAAATCCGTGCCCCAGGTTCAGAACAAGAACATCTCGTTCGAAATCGAATGCAAAGACGGCACGAGCTCGATCAGCGAAGTCACGGGCGGTGTTTCGCCCCAGGTCGACGGTCTCAAAGTGACCGATACCGTGACCGAAAACAACAAATATGCCTACATCGTCAAAGCGGGCAACAACGAAGTCTTTGTCCCCGTCTGGGTCGAAGACACTCCCTTTGACTGGCACGATGCCGTCCTTTACTTCGCCTTCACGGATCGTTTCAATAACGGCGATACGAGCAACGATCAGCCGGTCACCGATGCCTCGGCCGATAACACCAGCAATGCTCGTTGGCTTGGCGGTGACTTTAAAGGCATGACGAATGTCGTTAAAAATGGTTATTTCAAAGCACTCGGCGTCAACACGCTGTGGATCTCCTCGGTCAGCATGAACGCGCAGGGCACGAGCCAAGGCACGAACGGCGATGAAGCTCACTGGTACTCGGCTTATCACTCGTACTGGCCTGTCTCATCCTTCTATACCGATGCTAACGCTTCCGAGTTTACGTCACAGTCGACCGCCGGCGTTTCCATCAAGCCGATCGAACCGCACTTTGGTACCCTCGACGAACTCAAAGAACTCATCAATGAGTGCCACAAACAAGGTATCCGCGTCCTCATCGACTTCGCGGCAAACCAGGTCCACAAAGACAGCCCCGTCTTCAAGAATCACCCCAATTGGTTCAATGATGTCAACAGCCCGTGGCTGTGTGACAGCAATAACGGGTGGGACAATTACTCCGAAAAATGCTGGTTCTCGCAAGATCTGCCCGACATCAACTACGAAGTGCCCGAAGCTCGCAAAGCGATGATCGACCACGTGGCATGGCTCGTCAAAACGACGAATATCGACGGTTTCCGCGTCGACGCCGTCAAACACATGGCTCGCCAATTCATCATCGACATGCGTGCTAAGACCGACCAGATCTACAACAACAGCGGCAGCATGTTCTACATGGTCGGCGAGACCTTCGACGGCAGCATCGATAAACTGAACAACTTCATCGGTAATGACACGCTGCACGCCCAGTTCGACTTCAACCTCTACTTCAAACTGCGCGACAACGTCCTTAACGGTTCGAACCTCAGCGCGATCAAAAACGCTTACGATGACGCCAAGCGCTACAATTCCGACCTCATGGGCACCTTCATGGGCAACCACGACGTCGCGCGTGCCCTCTCTATCGCTGGTGGCCAGAACCAAAACAAGTGGGGCGCAAACACAGAGATCACCGACTGGATGCCTTACTTCAAGACGAAACTCGCCCTCACCATTATCATGACGAACCGCGGCGTTCCCTTCATTTACTACGGCGATGAATATGGCCAGGAAGGCGCCAACGATCCCGATAACCGACGCATGATGAAGTTCGACAACTTCAACGATCAACAGAGCATGCAGCTTGACTTCGTGAAACAGCTTGGCCAGATCCGTGCTCAGCACGCTGCACTCCGACGCGGCAACCGTGAAGACCTTACGTCCAGCGACAAAGCCTGGTGCTACAAAATGTCTGATGGTTCCGAATCGATCATCGTCGCGCTCGGTACCGAAAATGGCGCTGGTTGCGATCTTAAAGGTTCGTATAACCTCCAGAACCTCCTCAATCCGGATGCTCCGACACTGTCTGGTGTTTCGAACATCACCTTTGATGACAACAACAAACTCAGTATTTTCCTCGTAAAATAACTGAAATAGATTAAGCTAAAGGCACGCCTTCACGGCGTGCCTTTTTTTTCCCCTCGTGATCGATCCGCTATTCCACCATGCCCTCGCTTCAAATGTCAGTCGCGCCCCAGGTCGACCCCAATACCATTCAAAGCCCGCTCACTTACATCGCACTGGTACGATGCCTATACGCCATGCTGGCTTTTGCGTACGCTGTTTTGTGGTTTTTTGACGACAACAAAAAATTTGACGACCCCAACACGCGGCTTTTGTTGTTCACCGTCATTGAGATCTTCATATTCACGCTCGTGACCTGCATTTTGCTCGCCAAACGCCGTTTCATGAAGCTCATCACCTATGTCGGCATGATCCACGACGCGGGCTTGGCCAGCATGCTGGTCTTGCTGACAAATATCGTATCGAGCCCGTTTTCCTTTCTTTATCTCATCATCCCACTGTACGGCGGCTTATTGCTTCGAAAACGCGGTGGCCTGATTGGTGCCGGCTTTTCGATCCTGGCGATCTGCATCCTCTACCTGTTGATCCCGCACATTCCGGCGATGACAACGACGTTCTTTGCGCCATTTTTACGTGCATCCTCGCTGTCTGCCAGCAATCTGCCTTGGCGAGAGGCCACGACGCTTGCGTTGGCCGCGATCGGCGTGGCACTTTTGACGGGACAATTGGCGTCGCAATACGACAAAACTCGCCGCGAACTCATGACGGCACGCAGTTTTACGCACCTACGCGGCGTCTACGCCAAAGTTCTCAACGCCCTGCCCGTTGGCGTCGTCATCACAAACCCGCAAACGGACGAGTTACTGTTTGCCAACCCCGAAGCCGAAAATTGCTTTGGCGAGCTCTTCAACAAAGACGATCTGGGCGTGCAGCTGCACATTCTCAAACCCAAAGACCGCCCAAGTTGGGAATTTACCCTGCCAAACAAGTCAAAAGTGCTTCGTATCGCCTCTTTCCCGATCAATATCGAGAATATGCCGCAGGATGGCTACCACATCACGGACATCACGGCACTCAAAGAAGCACAAAAACAAAGTCTCCAAAAGCAGCGTCTGGAGCACCTGGGCGAGTTTTCGGCGAAAGTCGCGCATGAGATCCGCAATCCGCTAGCCTGCATCAGTGGCTGCGCCGAAATGCTGGAAGCAGACTCACAGAATGAGGATCAAAAGCAACTCATTCAAATGATGACCGCAGAGATCGACCGCCTTGATAACCTGCTCAAAGACATTTTGGTCTTTGCGCGGCCGCCAAAGCTAGAAACCGAAACCGTGAAGTTGGTGACCTTTTTGACTGAACAAAGGACGATCTTCATGCAAAAGCCCGCAGCGGCCCATGCCACGCTGAACGTCGACGGTCCAGCCGAACTCACCGCAGAAATCCCAACGAACATCGTCGCGCAGATCATGATGACGCTTTGGCAAAACGCGATCGAAGCCAACCCCGAGCATTGCATCATTACGACGACCATAGCCAACAACGAGATCCGCGTTTCTGACAACGGCCCGGGCATCGATCCCAACATCGTTTTGCGCATCTTCGAGCCCTTCTTCACGACCAAACCTCAAGGCACCGGACTCGGACTCGCCACCGCTGCTCAACTCGCCAACGACCTCGGCATGAAGCTCATCTATTCAGCCAGTCCCCACGCCTTCATCCTGAAATTAAAGGCATGATTTGGGAGGGGGAAGTCTCCCCCTACGCGGCTATTTGGCAAATGATGCGGTAGAGACGTCCGTACAGGGCGTCTCTACCGCATCATGCAAATACGCCGCTACCCCTTCGCCTGGCAGGGCCCAACACAACGTTTCGCGCTTCCTACCACGCAGCTTTGACGCCCAACACGACGTTGATGCCTGGTTCCGGATAGCCCAACGTGCGTGCGTAGTTGTAATCGGTGAGGTTCGTCCCCACCAGGTACATCGAAAAATGTTCGAATTGGTACGCCACCTCGGCATTCAACAAAATGACGTTGCCCAACCAGGCGTATTTTGAGCCCATCCAAGCTTCGGTGCGGCGCTTCGACTCAAACTGCGTTCCGAGCGTTAGCTTTAGTCGCTCAACGGGTTCGTACGTCACCGAAGCTCGAACGTTGTGAGCCGGTCGCTCGTTCAAAACGTGATCTTGTACCAGATCATAGGCATATAAATAGTGGTAGCTCAGATCGAACGAGACCCCGGCCCAGGCACCAAGTTTGAGAGCGATATCGGTGCCGGCCAAACGCGCTTCATTCACGTTGTACGACATCTTGAGTCCGTTAACGTATTTGTACTCAATGAGATCACGAATTTCGGTGTCAAATACACCGACCGAAAGCGCGACCGTGTTGAGAGGCTTCCAATGGAGTTCGGCTTCAAGATCCCAGGCGACTTCGGGTCTCAACGGGTCAACGTCGACACCGATCGTTTCGGGTGCATCACCAAATTGTTCTTTGAGCGTCGGCAAACGCAGCCGTCGCGCGGCACGCAGATGGGCGCTCAACGCGTCGCCAAAGTTGGCATCCAATCCAAAGCTAAACCCGCCATTGACCACGTCGTCGGGCGCACCAGCCGTTACATCTTCGGGAAGTCGTTGCCACGAAATGGGTTGCGCGCCCACGACGTTACCGGCAACAAACAGGTTGATGTCCGGCGTCACCATCCACTCCAGGGCTGGTCGCACGTCGTAATACAGCCGACTAACGCGTTTTTGAACCGTCGACGCCGTCGCATAAAGTTGCTCGTCAGACGCGTGGCGTTGGTACCGCAAGTCAGTGCGCAGCAACCAGTTCAAAAAGCCCGCGTCACCCAGATCAAACGAAGTGCCTGCCAGTTCAAGCTTAAGCCCAACGTCATCGTCCTGCCACACGGTCGTCGAGGCCATGGACGAGTTTTGTGTCGTGCGCCACGCGTCATCGAAAGCTTCGAGTGTGTTGCCCTGGTCATTCGCCCAAACCTGGACTTTGCCCGTCACCCACGCGGTGTCAAAGCGCAACGTGGCGAGCGCAAACGCTTCGCGCCAGTTTGTGTAGCGCCAAAACCGGCGTTCACCGGCATCAAGTCCTGTCGGCACGTCACGGGGCGTTTGCGCCCAACCGACCATGACTTCGAGATCGCCCCAGTCGCTCAAACTTCGACCAACGCGGCCCAAAACGTTGACGCCGCGCCGCCCACTAGCTTCACGCAAGCCACCATCTTCGTCGCGCGTCGCCTCAAACGCGTGAGACAACACAAACCCGTTTGAAATCTCACCACCGGCTGTGAATGCCCACCGCCACGCGCCGTCACGCATGCCGTGCGACGCTGCGGCGATGGCGCTCGTCGGCGAAAGCTGCAACGTCGCTTCAAAAACCGACGGATCGAAGGCATAAAACTCGATCTTTCCACCCAACCCGGCGCCATCCGTCGGCGAATTGTCCGCGTGGGCGATACGACCAGCGCTGATCCAGTTCATTGGCAGCGCGTCTAACCCGGTCATGCCGGCATACCCGGTCTCGAGCGGCATGCCGTTAAACGCAAAACTGAGTTGATGAGTGTCAAACCCACGCACCATCACGGAACGAGTGCCTTTGCTCGACACATTGCCATAAACGCCGTTGGCACTTTCCAACCAAGCGTTGACCGATCGTAATTCGGGCGACGCGATGGTTTGCGCAAACGCGGGACGAGCGCCTGAACGCACTTCCTGCTCGACCGAGTCTTGGATCTCGACCGCAGCCAGCGACACGACACCGTCCGCCGACACCGCCACTTCGTTGGACGTCGAGTCCTGCGCCCAAACCGTGTTCGGTACGACTAGCACAAGCAGCACCAACCAACTGCACGCCCAGATCAGCTTGTTTGAACGTCGTCGACAGCCGCCAACAGCCTCAAACGCAAGCACTCGATCACAAGCGCGGGTCACACAAAGCCCCAATCGAGTAGACTCTACCCAATTTTGTGTACCCATTTGGTGTACAAACGGGGCATCTTTTCGCGCACGGAACTTCCAGGCATGGTCATTATTTGACATGCTCGTCCCCGCTAATTTGCTTTGTCCGCGTGAGACGCATCAGGGCGCGACGTCAGGATGACCTTGGCAAGTTGGCTGACCTGGTAGCAACCAGTCGTCATGGGCGCCTCGTCGGCATAGATGAGGTTCTCCGTGGTCACGTCGAGGTAGCTACGAAGCGCTTCTGTGCAAGTCACGGGTGGGCAGCGGTCGCCTTTACTTGACGGGCGAAACCCGTCCTCACCGCTTTCGTAATCGCACTGGTACTGCGCCAAAAACGCGTCAAGTTCGGCATCCGCAACCGCATTGGTCGCCTGAATGATGTCGGCGATCGACAATACAGCGCGATCCTGTCCACCGATGCTCACACTGTGAATGCGCGCTTCCAGAGCTTGCGGCGTCGTCCGTCCGACCTCGTGATCGTCGAGCCACACGCCCACAACCTGGTCCATCACAGAACCATCGTCGCCCATCTCTACGGACTGGCCTTCGTCACATCCCAGCACTAAAAGTGCCCACACCAAGCCAATACTCTTACAATACCATGACTTCATGAACATACCACGTTTGAACAAAACACGTTAATGCAACCAAGTTGCATAAATTTTCTAACGCTGTTTAATCCAAATGTCGTTCAAAGTCAAAGGCCGGTAAAGACGCGCGGCCCGCACGTGTTACATTTCAGCCGGGTGGCTCGTTTTCGTTTTGGCGTTTAGTCTTAATTAAACAATTTTAACGAGCAGGCTGGTGCCTGCAGCACGCAGGGGGGGGCGCCAGGGCGCGCCCCCCTACAACCCCCGCGCCCTTTATTTGTCGGCCGTGTGGAACTCGCTTCGCTCAAACAGTTCATATTGCCGTACTAACTTCAGGATCAGTTAAGGCAAATCATCGTAACCTTAATTTTGGAATCGGCGGCCGCGACGACGTACCAC
>JAZUKH010000231.1:0-13843 GCA_045643185.1 Myxococcota bacterium
TCACCAAGCTCGTCGTCGATATGCCCAAAGACGGCGTCGTGTTCTACAACGCCGACGACGCCAACGCACCGGGCGTCGCAAGCCATGCCACGCCAAAAGCCATCGGCTTCGGCACACACGACAAGGGCGATTATCGCGCCACCAACGTTCGTTTTCACGACGGCGGCACCACGTTCGACCTCATCACGCCCGACCACGGCACATTTACGCTCGACACCCCGATGACGGGCATCCACAACGTCTATAACATCACAGCGGCCAGCGCGATCGCCCTCTATCACGGCATCTCGATCGATGATATCAGACGCGGCATCGCACAATACATGGGCGTCAAAAAACGTCAGGAACTCATCGGCGTTAAAAATGGCGTCACCATCTACGACGATTTTGCCCATCACCCCACGGCTGTGCGCGAAACCGTGCGCGCTATCCGCGCACGTCACCCCAATGCACGACTCTGGGGCATCTTCGAAATGAAGTCCAACACCTCCAGACGTTCGATCTTCCAACACGAATATCCCGAAGCCCTCGCCGAGGCCGACCGCGTCGTCCTCAGTGCCCCGTGGAAAAAAGACGATCTTCCACCTGAAATGCTCATCAACATTCCAAAAATCGTCGAAGATCTGCAGGCCAAAGGCATCGAAGCGTGTATGATCCCTTCCGTTGACGACATCGTCGACTACGTCGCCAAAAATGTCCAACCTGGCGACGTCGTACTCGGTATGAGTGGATCCGCCTTCGGAGGATTCCACAAAAAACTCCTCGAAAAAATACAATAACGTGGTTGGCCCTGCCAGGCGAAGGGGTAGCGGCGTATTTTTTCCACGATGCCGCGTAGCATGCTACGCGGCATCGGAAAAAATAGACGCGTAGGGGAAGGCCTTCCCCTCAAAATCAAAATTCTCCAGAATTTTCCCAAGACGATTCAGATAAGACGCTTCAAATCATGGAACAAGAAGGAACGCAGTACCAGATTCTCGATAAGATCGATGTTGGCGGCATGGCGGAGATTTTCCGCGCCAAAAACCTTGATAATAACGAAATCATGGCCATTAAACGCATTCTGCCAGCACTCGGTCAACAGCCAGAATTTGTCGACATGTTCGTCGACGAAGCCGTCATCTGCATGGCGCTCGAACACAAAAACATCGTTCGGGTGCACCAGCTCGGCATGATGGATGGCGATCTCTTCCTTGCCATGGAATATGTTGCCGGCATCAACCTACGCGATCTTCTCAATTATGCCAGTGCCAACGACTTCGAAATTCCCGTGCACGAAGCGCTGCTCATTGCCATTCGCATTCTCGACGGCCTCGAGTATGCACACCACAAAGTCGACAAGAACGGTGAGCCGCTCAACATCATTCACCGCGACATTTCGCCTCCAAACATCCTGCTCGGATACAATGGCGACGTGAAGATCACTGACTTTGGCCTCGTCAAATCCAAAACGCAGATGACGCACACGATTCCAGGGCTGATCAAGGGAAAATTCAGCTATTTGTCGCCAGAAGCGGCCTACGGCGAAAGCATCGACCCACGAAGCGACATTTACGCCGTCGGCATCATTTTGTGGGAAATGCTTACGCGGCGACCGCTTTACAGCGATCCCGTCGAAGTCAAGATCCTCGACCTCGTGCGACGCTCCATCATTCCACCGATCGAGCCGATCAACCCCATGGTCACGCACGAACTCGAACTCATCATTCTCAAGGGACTCGCCCGATCTCGCGAACAACGCTACCAGTCCGCCAAAGAATTCGCGGATGCCCTGCGCGAATACTACAAAAAAATGGGCGCGCCCAAATCCCAGCTCAACAAGATCGTCGCCATGGTCAAACCGCCGGCCGATGACCCCATCCTCGACGAAATCGACCTCAATTCGAGCGAAGCGACCACCGTCAGTCAGATGATCCCCATCAAGGAATTTGAAGACGCACTTGAAAAAGAGATCGAAGAAAAAGAGATCAAAAAGACCAAGAAGATCACGAAGACTACAAAGACGAAAAAAACGACTGCCAAGTCCAAACAGGCCGACTCAAACAAGCCGCTCTACATCGCCATTGCGATTCTCGCCTTCGTTCTCATTGCACTCATGATCTCGTTTTCAGCCTTTGGAATCTGATTGTATGCACGAAACCGATTTTCCACGGCATTGGGATGCCGATCCACGATGCCGTGAGATCATTCAAACGCACTCGACCTGCGTTTTTGAACTGGCTGAGCGTCTCGGACGAGCCAGCCAAGTTGCTGATGCCCTAGACTACGCTTTTTTGCACGAAGCGTGCATGCTGCACGACTGCGGCATCATTTGGGTCGACGCCCCCTCGATCTTCTGTTTTGGCACGGAGCCTTACATGCGGCATGGCGAATTGGGTGCAGCATGGCTCAGATCCATCGACGCCGTGCGGTATGCTCGCGCCGCAAGAGTTTGTGAGCGACACATCGGCACGGGACTCACGGCACAGGAAATCCTCGCCGAAAACCTGCCGCTAGCCCCCGTCGACCGTTTGCCCGAGACCTTCGAGGAAAAACTCATTACCTACGCCGACAATTTTTATAGCAAAGACCCTTCGCGTCTCACACAACGCAAGTCGTTCGAACGCGTCGCCAACGCCATCGGACGATTCGGCGATGCGCCACTCGACCGGCTCATGCAGCTCAAAGAACTTTTTGGCACGCCAGAACAACTGACGTAGCCACAACGACAAGACTTGAACGCCTATGACGACTTACCAAGGCACCATTCAAACGCTTACGCCCGACGGCGATGGCGCGTTTGTCGACGCACGTGGTTGCACGGTCTCCATTCCTGGAACGTTACCGGGTGAGACCGTCCAATACCGCATTGCACACGTCAGTCCACATGAAAAACGCGTCTGGGCGGTCAGCTGCGGCCTCATGACGCCCTCGCCCGAACGCCAAAAGCCCAGGTGCGAGACCTGCTACCCCGTCAACGGGCTCTGCGGCGGCTGTCCCATCATGCACATGAGCGCCAAATTACAGGCCTCGTTCAAAAAAGACATCGTCCTCAACGCACTCAGATCGGCGGGCATCAACTACATTCATGACCTCGAATACCACGAAGCCCCCGCGCCGTTCGGCTATCGCAACCGAACTGACCTCGTCGTCGGCTTGGCCCAGGGACGACCGATCCTCGGCAGTTACGAGCCGCGTTCGCACCGTATCATTCCGACGCGACACTGCCCTATTCTGCGTCAACCGCTCAACCAGGTCATGGATGCCGTCACGCGGCTCATCGCCAAAGAACACATTCCGGTTTACGAATTTGGACGCATGATGCGCGGCGCCCTGCGCTACATCTCGTTCTTTGCCAACGACGCCGGCGACGTGCTTGTCGACTTCGTCGTCTCAAGCGACGAACGCGCCACGCCAAACTGGGTCATGCGCTTCGCCAATGACCTCAAAAACACGTTTTCACGCATCAAAGGCGTCTCGTTTTCCATCAACGACACGGTCAACAACGCCATCCGCATTGCGCCGTCACAGATCCTGTGGGGCGAACGCACCCTCGACGAACACTACGGCTCGCTGATCACCAAGCTCTCGGCGTCTGGCTTCACCCAGCTCAATTCCGACATCGCTGCACAAATCTATCGCACCGCGCGCGACTGGTTCGAACGTCCCGCACGCGTCGTGTGGGACCTCTACTGCGGTGCCGGAGCCTTCGGACGAACCATGGCGCCAAGCTCCGCCCTCTACGGCGCTGAATTCAGCACGACCGCCATCGATACCGCAAAACAACTCGCCCAAACGGACCCGTGGCAGTCGCAATACGAAGTCATGGACCTCGAAAAGCAGTGGCCAAACTGGCCAAAACCCGATGTCATTTTGCTCGACCCACCGCGAAAAGGCCTGAGCCAGCTCGTGATCGACCACCTTGCCAAACACAACGACACCGATATCTTCTACATGAGCTGCAACCCCGAGTCCTTCGCCAAAAACCTCGCAAAACTCGACCCAAACTACGAGATCCTGCGTATCGCTGCTTTCGACATGATGCCTCAAACACGACACGTCGAAGTGCTTGCCCATCTCAAACATCGTTAACGCCGCGTCATTCGTCACGAGTCCGTTCGTGCCCGTGACTTGTGACGAGCAACAAGTACCGTCAAAGCTCAGTGATCAGAACGATCCAACCATTCCACGATATGATCTCAGAAGACTACAAACGAAAAGCCGGTCTTACGCCGGAACAGATCGCAGACACCATCGCCCAGTTTTATCAAAAGGTCGATGAAGCCGCCCAAAACACGCTCAAAGCCCTCGCTCGCGACCAACACGTGCTCAAATGCCAAAAAGGCTGCTGCGCCTGCTGCCTCGACGACCTCACGGTCACCCCTGCCGAAGTCTCGCTCATCCGACGCGACTACCCCGACGTCCTGAACCAGACGCCACACGCGGCTGGTCAATGCGCCTTTTTGAACGAAGCAGGCGAGTGCCGAATATATCCAGCACGACCATACATCTGCCGAACACACGGGTTGCCGCTCCGCTGGATCGACGAAGACGAAGAAGGCCCCTTCGAAGAACGCGACACCTGCGAGCTCAACCAACATCTCGAGCTATCACAATTGGAACAGGACCAGTGCTTTACACTCGGCGTCCCCGAGCTTCAACTCCAAAAAATGAACGAGATCACGTTTCCACAAACCGACCGCATCCCCCTCAGAAGCCTGTTTTCAAAGCATTAAACGCTGTTTTTGCCCGCTCGCCTTTGGCGCGCGGGCAGCTCGGCTGAACTGTTGCATCTCAGCAGGAAGTGTTTAATTTCGATATTTGCATAAGCGCCCATTCCTTGTAGAATAGGGCGTCTTTTTTTTCTCTCTTTACGGTAGTGAATTTCGTGCGAAACATTCCTTCTGTTGGCGAAAAATTGCTGGATCGTTACGAGCTCGAAGAGTTGATCTCTTCGAACGAGGAGACCGCTGTTTTTCGTGCCATCGATGGACGTTTAGGCGTCGCATGCGCGTGCAAATTATTGCTCGTTGACGAACCCAAATCGGATCTCGACGACGACCGCATTGCCATGTTCCTCGCCGCTGCAAGAAATCAAGCCAAGCTCAACCACCCCATCATCGTTCATCTCACCAATATCGAGTCGAAACGCGGAAAAACATTCAGCGTCATGGAGTGGCTCTGCGGCCTAACGCTCGCGCAGCATATCAGCGAAGTCAGCGAAACGCTCACGCCCAAAGAGATCACCGAAATTTTCATCTCGGTCATTGATGCCGTCGCCGTCGCACACGCCAGCAACGTCATCCACAAGCAGATCAACCCGTCTAACCTTTTCCTCAATCAGGAAGGCACGCGTCTTTCACCGCGCGTCCTCAACTTCGGTGGTCACAGACTCACCGAAAACCTTGATCCGCTCGCGCAGCTCCCCTTCCTCGCGCCTGAGCAGTTCGAAGATTTTCACAACGCCACCGAACAAACCGACGTCTTCTCGATCTGCGCAACCATGTTCTACGCCTTCGCACATCGACCACACCTCAAATTCAATTCCATCGAGGCGTACAAAAAATACTATAACAGTAGTCACACCACCTATTTTCCACACGAAATTCCAAACGATTTCGTGCCTATGCTCAAAAAAGGCCTGAGCGACGATCCACAAAATCGACACAAAAATGCTCAGGAGCTGCTAAACGATCTCAAAAGCATCGGCAGCGCCTATACAATCAGTGCCAACCTGACGATCGAAGCGCCTAAATCCTACGTTTCCGGTCAGTTCAAGCCCGTTTCGACCGATCTCAAACGCCCGCTCGATTTCGGCGCATCCCAACTCCCCGGAGCCTTTGGTGCCTCCCAACTTCCCGGAGCCTTTGGCGCATCCCAGCTGCCCGGCGCCTTCGGCGCATCCCAACTCCCTGGCGCTATGGGCATTGATCCCTTCTCGGCCTTCAAAGCAACCACGACGAGCTCGCTCATTCTGCCTCCGCCTTCCGTCCCCGCCACGCTCGAGAAGGAATACAACCTCGTCGAAACGCTCTACCACACCGCCGACAAGACTGTGCTGCGCGTCAAGCGTTGTCACGCCGCAAAACCCACGACCTTCATACTCAAGACCCTGCACCACCCCACGCAGCTGCAACAACAGGCTTTCTTCAAAGCCGCCGACGACACGCTGCTCCTCTCGATGATCACGCCGCGCGTTCAAGCCCCCATTTCGACTTACCCCGTGGCCTCGTCCATCCTGACCGACGACATCGAACGCCAGTCACTTGCTGAAGTCATCGAAGCCAATGGCCCCATCGATCAATTCTACACCCTCGAAGTCGCCATTTTCCTTGCCCAGGCCATGGTCTGCATGCACGAAGCCGGCGTCATAAACGGCAACATCAAACCATCCAACATCTTCTTCGAAAACCGCGACGGCATTTCTACCCCCGTTTTCTATGACGTTGGACAGCGCCTCTACATCTCGCGCGTCCAGGAACTCACCCTCGAACAAGTCCCCTTCATCGCGCCCGAGCTCGAATACAATCTGCAACGCGCCAACGCTCAAAGCGACATCTTCGCATTCGGCATGCTTCTCAACACCATGCTCTACGGCGGCGTACCCTACAAAAGCAAAACCATGTCCTCACTCGTCCGCGAGATCGCCGCACGCACCGCCGCGCCCTCGCTCATTGACCTCATTCCGGGACTGGATACTGACTTCGTGCACATCATCGACTGGTGCACGGCCTACAATCCTGCGGCGCGTTACCAGTCCTTCTCGGACATTCTCCGCGACCTCTACATCGTTCATCCAAAACTCGAAGCCGCAGCCTCACAATACTCTGACGATCCAAACTAGTCAGCTCGTTTTGGGATATGGCGCGGGCTATCGCGATGCGATACGCCCGACGCACTCGCCTATTGGCAAAGCCAATACGGCGAGTTATCAACCAGCCGGTCCACCAAACGCCCGTTTTTTGGCCAAACCAAGTTGTGGACTTATGATGGCGCACCACGCCAGGGCGCGCACCCTCGGTGTGCGGTATTCGCTTCACTGCGCTTGTTCCACGGATGGACATGAAAACACTCAAATTTCTTACATGCGCGATCGGCTTTGTCCTCGCCCCGTCGTTGGCCTTCGCTCAAACCAACTTTATCGACAACGACGAACTCAAGATTGACCTACCCAATGCATTCGTCACGACGGATTGCTCTCCCGAATTGTCGGCAAAAGCCGGTGACGCCTGTCTGCGACTCGGTAAAGACGGCCAAAACGGCGTGATCTTCTTTCGACAGGCCGATGGCTACCACATCACGACGCCAGAACAACTCGACGAGCATGTTCACCAATCGATCGAAGCACTCAGCGACGTGCCAAACGTCCAGATCCGTGATGCCAAACGCCTTGCCGACGCGCCGTTGATCGCCACGATCGACCTCGTCCGCTCCGACCAAGCTGTCGCTGACATCACTGGACTCGCTCAGCCGCCAATCAGCCAGACTTCGTTGATCATTCCAACCCACGGCAAACTCGCACAACTGTTCGTGTATTTGCCTGCCAACGACGCTGACGCGCAACACATCGTTCAAGACCTGTTAAAACAGGCCCCACACCTGGTGACGCTCAAAAAGCCACTCGTTCCCTCGGCGACGCCAACCAGCAACGCCAACCCCGACACCGTTGGCATCATACCGAGCGGCTCGCTCTCACTCCTGCCGCGCGCGCTTCTTTGGGGCGGTGCCGGAGCCCTGCTCATCATCCTCATACTCCATTTGGCCGCCAGAAAACGCCAAAAACAGCGTGAACAGGACGAAACATCGCAAGACGAAACGCCACACAAAACAAACTAATTCAAACTCAACCGAATTTTATTCACACTAAGCCTTACCTGACGCCAACGCCAGGTCGCCAAGCAAAATACGAGCGACCTGGCGCGCACGAGCACACAAACAGCCTCTCATGACCGAAGAAAACACGCAAACGCCTCAAAACGAGGCCAATTCAGAAAGCCCACAACCCACTGTCGACAATACCGAAGTGAAGACCCGCGTCAAACGCGTTGGCCTGGCTGCCATCATCCTCTCAGCCGGCATCCTTTGCTCGCGACTACTCGGCTTTGTTCGAGAAGCCGTCATTGCATACCAGGCAGGCGCTGGCGCCGCCACGGACGCCTACAACGCTGCCTTCACGCTGCCCGACCTCATGAACTATTTTTTGGCCGGCGGCACCATGTCGATCACCTTCATCCCGCTCTTCGCGGCTTATATGGCCAAAAACCAGACTGAAAAAGCCAATCGGCTCTTTTCGCTGATCGCAACGACCATGGGCGCAATTCTGCTGACGGCCACGTTGCTCTTCATGGTCTTTACGCCGCAACTTTGCCATTTGCTCTTCCCAGGGTTCGACGCCCAACAAATTGCCAATACCGTCGAAATGACCCGCATCGTCTTACCTGGCCAGATCTTTCACTACATTGGCAGCTTGATGATGGCATGCCTCATGGCACGCGGTCAATTCACACCGTCCGCGCTGGCACCGCTCATTTACAATTTGTTCATCATCATTGGCGGCGTTGTGCTCTATCCGTTCATGGGCATGAAAGGCTTTTCGATCGGTGCCCTCGTTGGTGCCTTTGCGGGGCCATTCCTTTTGCCATTCCTGTATTTGCGTAAAAAGATCGAGTACCATCCCATCATTCGTTTTAACGACGAGGATTTCAAGAAATACATCTTTCTTACGCTCCCCCTCATGCTCGGTGTCAGCCTGACGACCGTCGACGAGTGGATCGGCAAGTTCATTGGCTCGTCCATGGACATTGGCTCCATCAGCTGGCTCAACTACGCCCGACGACTCGTTCTGGTGCCCATCGCCATCGTCGGCCAAGCGGCAGGTCAGGCGGCTTTGCCCTACTTGTCGCAACTCTCGGCACGCGGTGAATTCGACAAAGCCGCCGACACGCTTCACAAAACTCTGCGAAACGTCATCATGCTGTCGTGTGTCATGATCGGTTTCTTCTTCATCCTGGCTGACCCCATGGTCTCACTCGTCTACGAACGCGGTGCCTTCAGCGCTCAGGATACAGCTACCACAGCCGGGGTTCTACAGATCCTCGCCATTTCGATCATCTTCTGGACGATCCAAATGGTCACGGTACGCGCTTTCTACGCGGCTCAAAACACGTTGCGCCCCATGATCATCACGACCTGCGTAACCCTGCTCTCACTGCCGATCTATTGGCTGGGAAGCCACTATGCCGGCCTCAACGGGCTTGCCACGGCCTCCGTCATCGGCATGGGCATGCAGGCAACGAGCATCGTCATCTTCTACCACCGAAAAAACGAATTCTTCAAACCGACCCTCTTGTTAAAATACATCGGAATCGGACTCGTCTTGCTTCTTGGCACAGCCGCTGGCGCGTTTGGCGGCCTTTCAATCGCGAATATCTTATACACCTTCGAAACGCCAACCCTTTCGGCTCTCTGGGAACTCGCCTGGGGTGGCGCGGGAGGCGCCTTCCTCGCCATGATCCTCGCCTTTTTCATCATGCCCGATATATTTAAAGCGTTTATGAATAAATTATTACGAAAATTACACCTTAAACGCGCGTAGCGTCAGCAGCCAAGTTACATGCTACGCGGAGATTGATGCGCATGCACTGATTTCGTTTGACATGATAATAATAAGTCTTTAATTATTAGCCTTACTCTTGGCATTCGCCAGGGTATAATTTTATTTCTTTACTTTTTCGGAGCTATTTTAATGAAAAAACTTCTTTCTATTGTCACCATTCTTTCCATGTCGCTTTGCTTCGCAGCCTGTGACGACGATAACGACAATTCCGGTATCACCAAACTAGAATGCAACAACGACGTTTGCACCTGCGAAGGCAACGGTATTACCTGCGCCTTAGACCATCTAGTCACCTGCAAAGACGACGTCGCCACGACCGTCATCTGCACCAAAGGCTGCACTTATGAAGGCGATTCCTGCATCGACGACGAATACACCGTTCCCAAACCGCCCAAAAATGTCTCCACACAATGGCGCAACAAAAACAACTCGTTCGCGATGGAATGCTATGCCTGTAGTGGTACGGGCACCAACTGCGAAAGCGGCTCCTATTGCACGTGCGAAAACAGCAAAGTCGTAAGCTACGGTGATTGCAAAAAAGGCTGTGCCGACGATTCGAACTGCGCTGAATAATTTCATTAGACGTCGCGGCTTATTCACTTATTATTTCGCCGCGACGCTATACTCAATAGCGCTTTATGAACATAGAAAGCTATGTTCATAAAAGCGTCATAATTATTTACATGACATCTTCTCTGTTATCCTGTACAACAAAGACTTGTTGGGCGAGTACCATACCCGTCTGACGACCGTAAAGATACTGACAGCCACAACGCGCTTAGAGCGAGCAGCAAAAAAGTATCTTGTTTGAGGACACCAACAGCAATTTTATGTCCTTGCTAATAGTGATCAGTGTGTCCTGTTTGTTTTGGGGAGCTGCATCGTGATGAAAATCCAGTGCAATTCCCCAAACTTTTTTTGAGGAATTAAGTATGTCGATCGAATGGATGAGTACGGCAAAGACACTGTTTCACGTAGCCAAAGCGGTGGTTGAAGCGGCCAGCGAAGTGCTGACCAATGAAACACAGACAACCAAAAGGAATAATACAGCGTCGAATGTCGAAAACAAACCTGTGACGCTCAAAGAAGGCATGACATTGACCGAAAATGGTGCCGTCACCTACGAAACGTCTGGCAGCCAATGCCTCGACCTGTTTGGAACGATCGGCGCAATGCGAAATCTGTCTGACGAAGAGATCACTCAGCGTTTTGACGACGCTTTTGCAGAAGCCCCGACGATGGCGCTTCGTATTCTGTTCTATGCCCGTGACATACGTGAAGGCCTGGGGGAACGACGCGTCTTTCGCATCATCCTGAAACACCTTGCCGAAACACATCCCGACGCCGTCATTAAAAACCTAGATTATGTGTCCGAATTTGGACGCTATGATGACCTGCTCGTCCTTCTACGCACGCCATGTGAAGACGCGGTTGTTCAAGCGATCAAAACCCAGCTTCAACACGACATGGATGAATCGGCCAAGTCGATCTCACTGCTGGCCAAATGGCTTCCCTCAATCAATACCTCATCGCGCAAAACCATGTCCGACGCGGTTTATCTGTCTAAAAAACTCGGCGTGTTGCCAGTTCAGTATCGAAAGATGCTGACGAAGCTTCGTCAACGTCTGAATCTGCTCGAAAATGCCATGCGCTCGAAGACCTACACGTTTGACTACCAAAAAGTGCCGTCTCAAGCGCTTTTACGTCATCGCAAGGCGTTTATCAGAAATGATGCCGAGCGATACAAAGATTTTCTCCATCGCGTCAGTACGGGCGAAGCGACCATGCACACGGGCACGTTGATGCCATACGACATCATTGAACCGCTTCTGATCAACATACATCAAAAGCAGCCCGAAGCTGAGGAAAGACGTGCCATGGACACGACATGGCGCGCATTGCCAGATTATACGCATGGCACCAACGCCATTGCCGTCGTCGATGGTTCAGGCTCCATGTATTGGGACCATACGCCGGCGCCGATCTCTGTGGCTCTATCACTAGGCCTGTACTTTGCCGAACGCAACCACGGACCGTTCCAAAACAAGTTCATCACCTTCTCCCAAACACCTCAGCTTGTCACTGTAACGGGCAGCGACATCGCAGAACGCGTCCTGAATGCAGCCAAATATAACGAGGTCGCCAATACTAATCTCGAAGCCGTCTTTCAACTGCTTCTCAACCAGGCCAAACAAGCCCATGCCACCCCCCATGAGCTGCCCGAGATGATCTACATCATTTCGGACATGGAATTCGACGCCTGTGTGACCAATTCCGAGTCAACGAACATCGACAATGCGCGGCGTATGTTCGCCGAAGCCGGCTACGATCTTCCAGGCGTCGTCTTCTGGAACGTCAACAGCCGCAACCGCCAACAACCCGTCAGAATGCATGCCACTGGCACCATTCTGATCTCCGGTTCCTCGCTGCACATCTTTGACATGATCGCCAACGGCGCACTTACCCCTGTCGCATTCATGAATCACGTGCTCCAATCACCGCGCTACGCCAAAATCCAGTATAAACGTGCGGAACGTTAACCTGTAGAGACGTGCGGAACGTTAACCTGTAGAGACGTGCGGAACGTTAACCTGTAGAGACGTGCGGACCGCGCGTCTCTACAGGTTAACGTCGCTACCGGGTCGCAATCACCCAATCGCCGATCGTTCTCAATTCAAAATCAAATTGGACGCCGATTTGATATAATTTCTTGTTACCGGCTTCGAACGAAATTAAATAGCCTTTATCATCGATTTGTTGAATGGCTTTTTCGGGCGATTCTTTTTTCTTGAATTCAAAGCAGAAAACAGCGTCTTTCATTTCTATTAACAGATCAGATCGACCGACAGCATTGGCGTGCTCTGCCCGAACCGTATAAGGCGTCACAAATCGACACATTAATAACAACAACGTCCTATAATAATGTTCGTTGTAATCTTCTTTTTTACGCAATGCATTATAAGGAATGCCCGATAAAAACGATCGAGCCAGCGTCAACGCTCTGTCGATATTATGTTCAGCAAGACTTCTAACAAATTCAACAGAAAAGCTCTCATTATCAGAGCTACTGTTATTGGCATAAAACGGCATCAGGCACTTGGAAAATCCGATACGAACTTCTTCATTCGGATATCCAAGTTTGTACATATTCATTTCAGAATCATAATCTTTAATCGTTAAATAGCCGGATTGATAAAGAAGCGGAATGATATCCGACGATTTTTCAGCAGGCATGTCGAAGATCTCACGACTCGTCCAGAAGCCTTGATCGAGTTTTTCAACATCAATATTTGGATGCAGGCTGATCTGCTGGGCAAGAAACGTCGGCGTTCCCGATGAAAACCAGTAATTGCCCAATTTATGCTCATCCAAACTATTCAAAAGACTGAATGGATTAAATATATCCGGCGAAGTTTCAGAAAAGTGATAGCCGTCATACTTTTTCTTCAATTTAGCAATAGTTTCATCAAACGACCAGCCATTGGTTTCAGCCATGGCTTCTATTTCCGGCCCGAAGTTTGTCAACATCTCATCCTTGCTGATGCCGCAAATCGTGTCATATCTCGAATCCATGCTGAGGTGCTTCAAATTATTAAACTCGCTGAAAATACTGAGCTGACTGAATTTCGTAATGCCCGTCAAAAAGACGAACTGCAGCAAAGCGTCATTCTGTTTGATCGGGCTATAAAAGTCGCGCATCATGTCGCGTGTTTTCTGAAACGGATCGTCTTTGCCCATCAAATCGAGCAGCGGCGCATCATATTCGTCGATCAGGATGACCACTTTTTGACCAGTTTTTTCCGCGACGGTATGGAGCAACCGCGTCATGCGGACCCCAAATTGCTCTTGACCAGAGATGATTTCGTATTTTTTCTCAAATAGCGAGAGTTGCCAATTAAGCAGAGCGCTCAATGATTCAGCCCCATTTAGATACTTGACCCCCGAAAAGTCAAAATGAAGCACGGGATGCTCGATCCAATCGTGTTCAAGCTGCTCGACCGCAAGGCCATGAAACAGGTCTTTTCGGCCTTCAAAATACGCCCTGAGCGTCGACACGAGCAGCGACTTGCCGAAACGGCGCGGACGGGCGAGGAAACTATATTTGCAGGTCTGCACCATGTTGAACATGAGCGCAGTCTTATCCACATAAACGAGATTCCGTTCGCGAATTTCCGAAAATGTCTGAATGCCCAAAGGCAATATGCGCTGTTCCATAATCAACTCCTGTCTTCTCGATCCTGCGAACGA
>JAZUKH010000232.1:0-38869 GCA_045643185.1 Myxococcota bacterium
CAGATCGACGAGGCTAAAGCCACGATCGAAGCGCGTGAAAACGAATTGATCGAAGCCATGGCGCAAAACGAAGGCTTGAACGCAGACTTGACGAACGCCAAAGCCACCATTGAAGCGCGTGACGCTGAAATCGCCGACAAGGCCGCTCAGATCGACGACGCAAAAGCCACCATCGAAGCACGTGACGCCGAAATTGCGGACAAAGCCGCTCAAATCGTCGACGCAAAAGCCACGATCGAAGCACGTGATGCTGAAATCGCAGACAAAGCCGCTCAGATCGACGACGCCAAGGCCACCATCGAAGCGCGTGACGCTGAAATTGCGGACAAAGCCGCTCAAATCGACGAAGCTAAAGCCACGATCGAAGCACGTGATGCTGAAATCGCAGACAAAGCCGCTCAAATCGTCGAAGCTAAAGCCACGATCGAAGCACGTGACGCCGAAATCGCAGACAAGGCCGCTCAGATCGTCGATGCTAAAGCTACGATCGAAGCACGTGACGCTGAAATCGCAGACAAAGCCGCTCAAATCGACGAAGCTAAAACCACGATTGAAGCACGTGATGCAGAAATCGCAGACAAGGCCGCTCAGATCGACGAAGCAAAAGCCACCATTGAAGCGCGTGAAAACGAACTGATCGAAGCCATGGCGCAAAACGAAGGCTTGAACGCAGACTTGACGAACGCTAAAGCCACGATCGAAGCGCGTGATGCAGAAATTGCAGACAAAGCCGCTCAGATCGACGAAGCTAAAGCCACCATCGAAGCACGTGAAAACGAACTGATCGAAGCCATGGCGCAAAACGAAGGCTTGAACGCAGACTTGACGAACGCAAAAGCCACCATCGAAGCGCGTGACGCAGAAATCGCCGACAAAGCTGCTCAAATCGTCGAAGCCAAGGCCACCATCGAAGCACGTGACGCCGAAATTGCGGACAAGGCTGCTCAGATCGTCGATGCAAAAGCCACCATCGAAGCACGTGATGCTGAAATTGCGGACAAAGCCGCTCAAATCGTCGACGCTAAGGCCACGATCGAAGCGCGTGACGCTGAAATCGCAGACAAAGCCGCTCAAATCGTCGATGCAAAAGCCACCATCGAAGCGCGTGACGCCGAAATCGCGGACAAGGCCGCTCAGATCGACGAAGCCAGAGCCACGATCGAAGCACGTGACGCCGAAATCGCAGACAAAGCCGCTCAGATCGACGAAGCTAAAGCCACCATCGAAGCGCGTGATGCCGAAATCGCGGACAAAGCCGCTCAGATCGACGAAGCCAGAGCCACGATCGAAGCCCTGCAGGCCGCAGTGGCGGCACGTGATATGAAGATCAACGATCAAGAAACTGAATTGGAAGTGCGTCAGACCATGCTCAACAATATGCAAGCTGATTTCGATGCCATCCAGGCCACGCTCAACATGCGTGAATCAGAACTCGTCGATCTCAAAGAAACTTTGGCAAGAACACAAACGGAACTGAGTATTGCTCAACAAACGGTGGTCAGTCGAGAAGAAACTCTCGAACAATTGTCCAATGAACTCGCTTCACGCGTCGAATGTCTCAACCAAACCACAAGTCAGTTGGAAGCTACGTCCAAGGAACTTGCGGAATGCAAAGAATTGCTTGATCTGAGAAGCGCTTCACTCCGCGACAGCGCCGATGAATTGAAGGCCATCAAGCACACGTTGAACGATCGAAATGCGGAGATCGAACAATTCAATGCCCAGGATTACCCCGGACGCATCTCGAAACTCCAGGAACAGTGCCTCACCGTTTCGAGACACGTTCAAAGCCTCGAAAAGCGCATCGATTCCGCCACGCGCGAACGCAATGCCTTCAAAAATGCGATCAAATCGGAGATCGCAGAACTGCGTTCGGCGATTTAATACAAAAAACGTGGTGCGCCCGATTTTTCCACGCACCACAGGAGGTCAGTCGTAGAGGGCCGAAGAGACATGCGTCTCTCCGGCCCCCTGCTCGCCGAAGGCCCAGGCCAGCTCGTTAACCTTGTTTAAGACTAAACGCCAAAACGAAAACGAGTCCTCCCTGGCTGAATAGTAACGAAATATTAGATATAGCATTCGCGTCAAAAATTCTGTAAACGCTCACGTGTTTTTTAGATGTCGCCAATATTGGCGGACCAAGCTTTTACAGAAGGACAGGTTATGAAAAAATTACTTTCGATCGCGGTGCTTTTTGGCTGCTTCGGGCTGTTTGGGTGTGATTCGGACGACTCATCAGACACCCAGTCCCAAACGCCTGATACAACCAACAAACAAGCCAGCGACGACAACAAGACGGGCGACGACAACAAAACTGGCGACGACAACAAGACGGGCGACGCCGAGTCGGAAGTCGTACCGGAATACGAAGAAAACGCGCCCTGTAATCCGGTCACGTTTGAGGAATTCTGTGATGGCATCAAAAGCGTCTATTGCGAAGACATCTATAACACTGGTGTGGCGACGATCCAGGTGTATACCTGCAACAAGTCGGATAACCCCAAATGCCTCGTTGCCAAATCGCGCAACTACGTTTTCTGTGATCCGGGCGAGGACTATCACTGCACGACCGAGGGCGAAACCAAGACAGAGTGCAACAACCAGTATAATGGGTATATTTCGAATATGACCTATACGTGTACAAAAGCAAACGACAACGCTTTATATTATTTACCAAGCGGCAACAAGTTCTGTTCGGACGTCTGTTCGGTCGCATGTGAGCAGAAGACGTGCAAACCAAGCACATTCAAGGATGAATGCCATGGCAACGTGAAGATCTACTGTGACGAAACCGACAATATGGTCACGGCTTTTGACTGTAGTATTTACAATACGACCTGCAAGATTATGGACGGTGATGCGGAATGTGTCTTTGACTAAAACGGACTTTTTGATGAAAAAAAACGTGCAATTTTGAAAAATCGACTATAATTGATATATTCTGTCCGTAACAAAGGACTGTTGCCTGCTTAAGGCATACTATTTTAAATCCACGCGTTCTTTGAACGCCTAACTATGAGGAAAACAACATGAAAAAAGCACTTCTCGCGCTTTCAGCCATTGCTCTTTGTGGTGTTGCCATGACGGGTTGCGGCATTTCTGAACTCAATCCTGAACCGGTTCCCCTTGCCGTAACGGACTCCGCTCACCTCAAACTCGACCACAGCGCCATCGCCGACAACCTCAACGTCTGCGGCGAAAAAGTTCAGAAATTCCAGAACACGCTTCGTAACGGCTTCAACTATGCCGCCAGCCAGGGCGACAACCAGTCCGTTGTTTCCGCTGACAAAGCCGAATACATGCTTTCGATCAAAGCCATCAACTTCAGCTGCCTTGGCAAAGACAAAGTCAAAGGCTTCGTTCTTACCGGTGAAGTTGAATACAGCTGGAAGAAAGAAAACGGCCCCGAAACCCTTTACAAAGCTACGGTCATCGGTGGCAGCGAAAGCTCCGCAGAGAAAGCCCTCGACGCTCTCGTTGGCAACCTCTACAACACAGCTTTCACGACGTACCTCAACGCCCACGCTGGTCAATAATAGAATCCAGGCCTAAGCCAAAAAGCCCGATCATAAGATCGGGCTTTTTTTTTACACGCCACCCCGTGAATATGAGCGACGCCATTTATTAAAGCGAGCCGTATGCCGAAGGCATAGGCTCGCAGCGTCGTGCGTATTTGGGGCTTTTGCCCCAAATAGCACGCGCCCAAAACATTTTCTAAAAGCGAGCCGTATGCCGAAGGCATAGGCTCGCAGCGTCGTGCGTATTTGGGGCTTTTGCCCCAAATAGCACGCGCCCATAAAACAAAAATGTGCTAGAAATGACGCGGTTTTTTGTGCCAACTCGGCCCCAAAAAAGAGGTAATTTATGATTCGTGAAAGACGTGGTGTCGTTCAATCGCTCGTCACAGCCCTCGTGACGAAACCTTTTATGCTGCTTTCGGGCATCAGCGGCTCGGGCAAGACCCAGTTAGCGCGCCGCCTTGCAACAGGCATTGCCGCAGGCATGCTCGACGACAACAAATTTACAGGCGTTTCGTACGGCGGCGTTGGCAACGCCCAGGCGTTTAAGCTCGCACTCGCTAAAAACGGCATTGCCCCTGACCTCATGGGCGATAACGGCGACGAATTCATCGACATCCGAAACCCTGAAGACACCATGGATCGAGCGGCACTCGCCGAATCCGGCATGGACGAAGTCCTCAAATACCGCGTCGCTTTTTTGCCGGTCAGACCCGACTGGACCGATCCGCAAAAGATCTGGGGCTATTACAATCCGCTGACAGGACTCTACTACCCCACACAGGCAACGATCGTCGCGATGCATGCCTATCTCGAATTTTTGGCCTATGGCGAAGCCGCTCCGCGTCACTTCATCATTCTTGACGAACTCAACCTCGCCCGCGTCGAATACTACCTCGCCGACATCCTCAGCCTCATGGAATGCCCGACGACCGTCACTGACGACCAGATCAAAATGGGCGAATTGTCGACGGTGCATCCATTTAACCGTCCGCTGTGGACAATCAGCGCTCCGAAAAGCGAGATCGGCCAGGAAAACAGCGTCCACGAACAACTTTATGTGGGCAAGACAGACCGATCCTGGGCAAAAGCTTACCATTATCTGTCGGCAGCCAACGCAGGCATGATGCTCACGAAGATGGCCGTCGACCTCAAAGACGTCATCAACGGCGCCGACTGGCACCGCGTCGTGCCGCCCAAGATCTCGTTCACACCAAATCTCACGATCATCGGCACCGTCAACGTCGATGAAACGACCTTTTCATTCTCGCCCAAGGTACTCGACCGAGCTTTCGTCATGGAATTCAACGACATGGATTATGACGGCGTCTGCAAAGACTGGACGGGCTATGACGATGCCCGCGACGCCATTCGAACCATGCACCGCATTCTGCGTCCCGAAAACCTGCATTTCGGCTACAGAACAGTACACGAGATCCTCAGCTACATTGAACAGGCACAGGGCACCTGGGCGACGTGCGGCGACTTCTGCATGGCGTCCAAAGTTTTGCCCAAACTTCGCGGCGGCGAAGACAAACTCGGCGCCATTTTGCCCGTATTTTTGGCCTTTGCCGTCACGGGAGAGACCGAGCTCGCGACACTGCACCAAACCGCATCCGACCTCGTGGCCGATATTCTCGACGCCAAACAGCTGCCTTCGATCCTCAAACGACTCGCCCGCGAAAAAGCCGCCTATCCGCTCACGGCGGACAAGTTGTTCCGCATGACGCGACAACTTCTCGACACCGGCCTCGCCTCGTTCTTCTAAACGCCCATGACCGACCTCGCTTACGCCGAAAAAATACTCGACCTGTTCAGCGCACAGTCACTGTGGATCGCCCTCCAGGCCATCGTCGAGAACCCGCAACAGGAATTGCGGGTCACGACGCCGTATGTGAGTACGGGACAGGCACAGGCGCTCGACGCTGCGATGCTCGGGGCATCTGCCGCAGAACCCGGTGCCCTGGCGAACACCACGCGTATGGCTCACTTCAAGGATCGCGGCGTCAAATGGCGTTTTCTTAACGTCTATGACCGACGCATCGTGCGATTCGACGACACCGTCGCCAACCGCTTTGTCGCTTACTTCGTCCGTTACGCCATCAAAATGCTCAAACCCATCGCCGCAGCCCTTTCACAGGACGAAACCGGCGCTGAACTCGTGCCCGAGTTCTTGCGCATCATTCGTCGACTTAACGGCATGTGGAGCCAATTTCCCGATTCTTTCAAATACTCTTCGTTGCGTGAAATGCCCATCGATCACCCATTCCTTCAGTTCGACCCGCGTTATCACGTCATCCTCAAAACTTATCTGGCCTGTGAAAATGGCTAAAAAAAGGACTTAACATGACCACTAAATGGATGCCCCATGGCCTTATCGGCGTCGTTCATCTTCCTGCTCTGCCAGGTGATGCCTGTTACGATGGCCGCTCGATCCAAAACATCATCGACTTTGCCATGAAAGACGCGGACGCCCTGATCAGTGGCGGCGTGGATGCGCTGATCATCGAAAACTTCGGCTCGACACCGTTCCCGAAAGGCACCGCGGCGCAACCCATGCCAGCCCATCACCTCGCAATCATGTCGATCATCGCACACGAGATCCGAAAATGGCACCCCGAAGCGATTCTGGGCATCAACTGCCTGCGCAATGACGCCATTGCAGCGCTTGGCATTGCCGTCGCCGTCGACGCACAGTTCGTCCGCATCAACGTTCTTTCGGGCGCCTACGTGACTGACCAGGGCATCATCGAAGGCTGTGCCTACGACGCCCTCCGCTACCGTTCGCAGCTTGGCGCCAACCACATCGCCATCCTCGCTGACGTCCTCGTCAAACACGCGTCGCCGCTCGCCCCGCTTTCTGCCACGGATGCCACGAAAGACACCCTGCTTCGCGGATGCGCCGACGCCGTCATCGTCACGGGCAGCGGCACCGGCGAACCCGTCGACCGAAGGATCCTCGAAGAAGTCTCCAAAGCCGCTGATGGCAAGCCTGTTCTGCTCGGCTCCGGCACCAAGGCCGAAACACTCGGAAACTACAGCACCTTTATTAAGGGCGCTATCGTCGGAACCTCACTCAAAATCGACGGCAAAGTCGCAAACCCCGTCGATCCCGAACGCGTCAAACGCATGGCCGATGCCATGCACTCACTCGTTAAGTAACACTTTGACACACAGAAACGCGCCACACGCGCGTTTCTGAATTCACTCCGATCTTCATCTCAACGCTTCGATGCTATGAAACACTGGACGATCCCATTCTGCCTTCTTTTGCTCTGCCTGATCTGCTCCGCATGCGCGACGACCAAATCGCTCATGGAAGACAAAGTGCAAAGCACCGCGCTCACAAAGTCACGCGGCGTCTTTCCCTATCTTGGTGAAAAACTCTATTACGACGCCAGACACACCGCCTCGACCGTCAAACTGGCCGAAGGCTCACTCAGCGTCGGTCATATAAAAACACTGGAAGACGGCACACAGATCATTCCGATCACCGGCGATGGCGCATCCGTCGCGCTCGCAAGACTCGTCGCAAGAATCGATGATCACGTCGAAGCCTATTTGCACCCAGATACTTGGGAAACCATTTACAGCTACAAACACCTCGACGAAAAAGACCGCGAACGCTCATTTTACGTCTGGTTCTGGCCAGACGAAATGTCCGCATCCGTCGAACGACACTACAAGGGCAATGTCGCAAAACGAGACTATGTGCTGCCACCAGGCACCATGGACTCCATGGCCTGGATCTACGAAGTAAGACAGTTCAACTTCGAACCGGGAAAGCGCTACACATGGTACACCTTCGACGGCTGGACGCTCAACCGCGTCTCCATTGAACTCGATGGCGAAGAAGAAGTCTGGACAGAACTCGGCTTTTACGATTGTCAAAGAATGAAGATCTATCGCGAACGCAGTGATGCCTATCCCCCTCAGGGCGCACTCGCCGGCTTGTTCATCGAACCGTCGCGAGAAATTCACGTCGAAGAATACGAACTCGCCACGGCATGGTTCGCAAAAGATGAATTCAGAACCCCCGTAAAACTCGTCATCAAGACAGGGATCGGCGATTTTGACCTCCTGCTCAAAGCCAGAGTCGTGGAATAAAACATGCCCAAGCGAACACCACAGATCAAGATCTCGTCTTCCATCCCATGGCTCATCGCCTCGTGCGCGTTGCTCTCGTCCATCGCCAACCTCACCATGGGCATCATCATTCTGGCAACCAACCAGAGCGGTGGTGACATCGCACTCGGCGTCCTCACGCTCGTCTTCGCGATCTGGGGCATGGTCGGCTCCATCATCGCACTCGTCTTCATCATCAACCAAAATCGCTATAACCGGTCACAGGCAAACTTCATCGCCCAAGTCTCACACGAGCTGCGCACACCGATCACCTCGATCCGAATGTATGCCGATACCCTCATCATGAAGCGATACGAGAATGACGAGGAACACGACGAGCTCATTGCACACATGAACGACGAGATCGTGCGCCTCGAACGCCTCACAGAACAAATCCTCGAAGCCAAACGACAAAAAGAAAAAAAAGACTGTGAACCCGTCGCGCCCGACGAGATCCTCATGGCATCTCTCCAGTCGTACCTCGACGACCCAAACACGGCTGAACGCATCGACCTAGGCATCGAAACGCCCATCGAAAACATCGCTGTCGACCCAACCGACCTCCAAAACGTCATCACCAACCTCGTACAAAATGCCCTCACACACGGCGGTGACGGAATCATTCACATCAACATGGCCATGGTAAACGACAACGTCACGCTCTCCGTACGCGATGAAGGCAAAGGCATCGCCGCAAATATGGTCAAAAAGATCTTCGAGCCCTTTGAACGCGGCGAAAATACCACGGAATCAGGCATTCCAGGCTTCGGACTCGGTCTCTCCATCGTCAAAGACTTTTGTAAACAATACGGCGCACGCATCGAAGTCAAAAACCACGAACAAGGGGGCGCCATCTTCACCTTAAGCTTAAAGAATCATGGATGATCTCTTCGAAATGCTCCCGGAAGGCACCCGCATCGTCATTAAAAATGGCCAGGTCACCTTCGAAAATCTCACGCCCGACATGCTTGACGTCGCGCACGAACTCAATCCAGACGACGAAAATATCAATCAACGAAGAAAACTCGCCCAAAAACAGGCTGACCCTGCAAAAACACCCTAACGAGACGCATCAGTTTGTTGTCAAACCCCCACAGGACGAGTAAAATTAGAACGCATTCTCAAAAAGAGTGCCTACATTAACCTACACGAGAAGGAATAGATAAATGACAGAGCAATTTGATTTTTCGATTGAAGACCTCGGCCCGTGCAAAATTGACTCGCCGATCCACCTGTCCACGCGTTTAAACGACTTCGTGGCAGACTATACCGATGTCAATTCGCGCATCATGTATGAGATTTCGCAAAACGTCGGTGAAGAAGGTCTCAGCCTGCATCACAAAAAATCGGAAATGATCGAAAAGGCAGGTCCGCGCGCCAAAATTTATTTTGACCCCAAAAAAGTGTGCGCCGGCATCGTCACGTGTGGCGGCCTCTGCCCGGGCCTCAACGACGTCATTCGTTCCCTCGTCATGACCCTGTGGTATCAGTACGGCGTGCGCAACATCGTCGGCATTCCGTTTGGCTACTGCGGCTTTTTGCCCGAATACGGCTATGAACCCGTTCAGCTCGATCCCCAGAAAGTTTCGTACATCCACCAGCACGGTGGTTCGATCCTCGGCTCCTCGCGTGGCGGCGCCGACACCGCTGGCATCATGGACGCCATCGAACAAATGAACCTCAACATTCTGTTTACGATCGGCGGCGACGGCACACAGCACGGCGCTCAGCTCATCCACGAAGAAGCCAAACGTCGTGGCCGAAAACTCGCCGTCATCGGCATCCCCAAAACCATCGATAACGACCTCAGCTTCATTCAGCGTTCCTTCGGCTTCCAGACCGCCGTTTCACAGGCCGTACAGGTCGTCAACGCCGCACACACCGAAGCCACCAGCGCCATCAACGGCGTCGGACTCGTCAAAGTCATGGGCCGCGAATCCGGATTCATCGCCGCTTACACTGCACTCGCTTCAAACGACGTCAACTACGTCCTCATCCCCGAAGTCCCCTTCGAACTGGATGGACCAAACGGACTCTGGGAAAACCTCAAAAAACGTCTCGCCGCACGTCACCACGCCGTCATCCTCGTCGCTGAAGGCGCTGGACAAAACCTCCTCGCCGCTTCCGGCGCCGTCGATGCTTCCGGTAACAAAATCTTAAACGACATCGGCATCTACCTCAAAGACCAGATCAAGGCTCTCTCCAAACGCGATAACGTCCGTTTGAATATCAAATATATCGACCCAAGCTACATCATCCGCGGAAGCGCCGCAAACCCCGAAGACTCCATCTACTGCTCGCGTCTCGGCGCGCACGCCGTTCACGCCGCCATGTGCGGTAAAACCGGCGTCCTCATGTCCATGATGTATGACACATACGTACACGTCCCCATCAAACTCTCCATCGGCAGAAGAAACGTCATCGACCCCGATTCAGACCTGTGGCGAGATGTCGTCATTCAGACTGGACAACCAAACCTCATGATGAACAATACGGGTGAAAATATCTAAAATGAAGGTTTCTCCTGAAAAACGCGCGTTCGAAATCTCCACAGAAGCCGCCAAAATCGGCTTCGACTGGAATACGGCAAGCGACGTCATACCAAAGTTGCACGAGGAGATCGACGAGATCAAAAAAGCACTCGAATCAAACGATCGAAATAATCTCGTCGAAGAAGTCGGCGACCTCTTCTTCGCACTCATCAACTTTAATCGAAAAGCCAATATCGACAGCACCGACGCTTTCAACGCCGGTGTCGATAAATTCGAACGAAGATTCAGAAGACTCCAGCAGATCGTCCAAAATCAAGGTCAGGACATCACAAAACTTACGCCAAACGAACTCGAAAACGTCTGGGACCTCGTCAAAAAGGAAGAAAATCATGCCAGCTAATCAGGAAAATTCACTTCTTTCTGTGCTCATGAAGGCCGGTTCTATGAACGACCCGCAAGTGTTCGTCGAAGCCCTGATCTCCGTGCAAACGCAGCTCTCCGAAATCCAGGACAATCAGCGAAAAATTATGAAAGCCCTGCGGGATATGCGCATTGAACAACGTCACAGACTCTCCGACCTCAAAAAATCGACTCAGTCCGCCGTGCACACATCACACGACGCACTCATCGACCAACTCAACGAGCTCCAGGATTCCGTCGACGAACAATCCTCCATGGATGACCTCGACCTCACCGAGATCGACCCCATGAATTCACTTTTTTGATCGTCAAAAGCCGTAATATCCCACAAAAACGGCTTTTTACATTATTATATATATGTAATTTTGTGAAAGGCGTCCTATGGTCCGCGCGCTTGCGCGAACCATACGGAACGCCCAGGGGGAGCTATTGCCCTGCGGGCCAATACGCCCCCCCGCCGTGCCTATCGGCGGCAATGCCGCCAATACGGCCCGGCTAATGCAGGGCACGCAGGACCACAGCTTTTTAGGACGACACCATGGATAACCGCTTCATAGATTATTGCATACAAAATGGCATTCTCACGCGCGACAGCATCGTGCGCGCACAACAAATGATGAACGAGTCTACCTCGTTTTACGAAGCCCTCGTGCATTCCAATGCCATTACGCAGGAAGACCTCGCAATTAGCGCCGGTGAATTCTATGACGCCCAGGTCGTCGATCTCTCACAAGTTACCCCAGAACCCAACGCACTGCGATATGGCTCGCCTGTCCTCTGCAGAAAACTCAGTTTCTTCCCGTTCGCCGTCGATACACTGGCTGGCGTCCTCATCGCCGTCGCCGATTACACCAAGACCGATCAGATCCGCGATTTCTTGCAGGGACAACGCGTCGAACGCATGAACTTCTATGTCGCACCTTGTGACACGCTCGCACGTTTCATTGACAAGTTCTTTGAAGCACCAAAACCACGTGAAAGACTCCTTTCATTCGTCGATGGCCCAAGACAACGCAATAATTCGATCATGCACGGTCAATACAGCAGCAGCTACGAGTCGGCTTTGCCTGTCGTTGATTCACAAGCCACCGAGATGAATACCCAGCAGATCGCCGTAAACACGCGTCAGATCGCCTCGCTCCAGAAAAAAGTCGAAGCCATGAACGACGAAAACGTTTATCTGCGTCAACAGATCGACAAACTCAATCGAATGCTCGAACTCGAAGCTCAGTTGTCGCGTCAACTCGCGACCATGCTCAAAACCAATGGCACCCTGCCCGCAGCTCAGTTCGACAACCTGCTCAACTCCATTCGTTAGGCGTTCCACTCACTCATGCGCTTTTCCTCCTCTCACAAGCACCGCATCCAGACCCTGGTCGTCCTCATGGGCATGGGTGCCTTGTGCCTTCAGGCGTGCGAAGTGCATGATTACTGGTTGGTGCCAAACGACCTCGAAGTCGACGGTTCTGTCGACCACGCCGAATCAACCAAACTTGAAACCGATCTATTCGTCCGTTACCAGATCGATTACGCAATTCAAAACACGTCGTCTGAAGCCAGCGAAGTCGTCGTCTCAGGCACGTCCTTCGTCAACAACATTGAACGCACGACCGGCTTGAAAGTTTGGCGCCTCGAACCAGATGAATACGTCAAAGGCATTCTGACCACCACTCAGCTGCAATACGGAAATTCACTCCAAGTCTCGCTGTCATGCTGCAATCAAAGCGCGTGCTACAAGTCTGAAGTGCTTTGCCCGGACGAAGCGAACGCCTCCGACGTCGAAACCAACGCCCTCTTTTGCTACAACGCGTGTAAAGACACCACCAAGTGCGTTCAAAAATGCCCGGCAGAACAGGCCTGCATCGATTTTTGCGAAGACCAGTACGCCACGGATTCCGAAGAATACAAAACCTGTCTCAACGAGACCTGCTTCAAAACAGCGTTTCTGCCGTCCTGTGAACAATATTGTGACGACGATGACGAAGCCTGTCTGACAAACTGTCAGCCCAGTGAAGCCTGCGCACAACAATGCGCCTCGACGGCCGTAGCCTGCTTCAAAAACTGCATCTCAACCTGGTCACTCTGCAACGACGAGCCTTTTGAAAACATTTCAAGCATCGTCCCGTGCTCACTTTGCGATGACGGAAAACACGAACTTGCCGAAAAACCCAAGGGCTGCAAATACAACCCGGAAATGCCCGCACCAAACGAGCATGACGAGATCATCAACGTGTTGACCGATGGCGAAACGACCTACCAGTGCCCGAGCAATTACGACTGCGACCATTTTCCCGCCATTTGCCTGACCGATTGCGAAAAACTCTTTAAAAGTGGCAGCGACACCATTCGGATGAACTGCCTCGACCAGTGCGTGCAGCAACATTTGCTTTGGTGCAACGACTTCGAGCTCCCAAGCGAATACATCGATACGCGTTACAAACAGCCTTGTTGCTACCAAAGCGCTTGCAATGCCAGCATGGCCAGCATCGTCAAAACACTCGATGTGCAATGCTTTAACGACACGTCCTGCAGCAGCGACCACTATTGCAGCGACGAAGGTGTGTGCGTGGAATCCGGCGCAAGCAACTGCAGTCAGACGTTGGCACCCAAATCCGGACGTGCGGCCTTGCTGGTCTTATTGACCACGCTCGTTGCACTCACTTGTCGTCGTCGACGTCACGAGGTGCACCCATGACCATTTTCCGTCGTCTATGCCTCGTCGCGCTCACGGCGTTGACTGCCCTCACGGCGTTGTGGATCGCCCCCACCACGGCTGAGGCCGAGCCGCAATCCTTTCGCCGACCACGTATGACTTTTTCACTTGGCCTGGAAGCATTCGACTATTTTATGGGCGACTTTGGGGATGCCGCCGACGTTGGGCTGTCTGTCTCAGGCGACGTCACGATCCAGGTAGGCTACTTCGCTGGTAACCTGCGTTTTGGCTCTGCCAGAGCCTTCACACACAAAGACTTTTTGCCATACGACGAAGGCTTTCAAAACGTGTTTATCACGGCGGCACCGCGTTTTTACTTCGCGCCGTTCCGCAAACTAACGCTGTATTTCTTCATTCAACCCGAGATCTCGATGCGTTTTCTTGTTTCAAACACGCTCGTTGCGCTCACGGGCAATGAATCCATCACCGGTTCAGTCGGCGGAGCCATTGGCACCCAGTACATAGCCGGTATCATAGCCATTACCGGCCAAGTCGCCTGCGAATACGACTGGCGACTCGACTCGATCATTGTGACTGGCGGTCTAAGTATCGGCCTTTCCAGCACGTTGAACTAAAATGCCCATGAAAGACGAACTAAGCGCGTCTTTACATAGGCATAACGAATGATTTAGATCAACGTGGTTCCACCACCAATGCGCGACTGAATATAAGGCAGACCGAGCGCAATGATGTCATTCTTAACGAACGGATAAACGACTTCTTCGCACAAAACAATGACGTTCGCGCCTGCATCCAACGTGATGCACACGGGAATAGCCTGGCTTTGACGCTGAAAATGCTCAATGAACTCGAGTGACTTGGGCGTCACATAGAAAATGGGCGGTTTAGCGGTCAAATTGATGGCATGAAGCAACGACGTCGATTCGTGCATGACCTCTTTGAGCAGTTTAAAATCTTTTTGCTGAATGGCATTTTGAGCTGCATCCGCGTGTTGTTTTGCCGCATCAACATAGGCATTCCAAAGCGGTGACTGCGTGCAGGCCATCATGCCGTCGGTGCTCGACATACGTTTGCGTGTCGAGTCGATCGTAATGGCAAACACGTGAAGATTCCAATGATTGGCAGGCGCGATGGATCTGGCATAAAAGTCGGAACCATCTTCAGCAGACCCAGCGTAGGCACGCGTCCAACCAGCGGGAATGCTACGCGCCGCACTGCCGGAACCAATACGGGCTAGCTGCGTCAGCTCCGCTTCACTCAATTCCAGACCGGCTGCCGCCGACGCAGCCAGAGCCGCCGCTGCGGCGCCCGAGGCGCTCGACGCAAAACCAGTCGAATGCTGAAAATTATTGCGGGAGGTCAATACACAACGAGCAGAACCCAAACCAGCTTTTTCGCGGATCACATTCAGCATTTTCTGAATACGACCAAGGTTTTGCGCTGGAACGTTCCAACCGTTGATCGATAAGGCATCACGCGGATCCTCTTCATTCCAAACTGCGGTCGTCTCGGTATAAAGATCTTCAATATTGAACGCGACTGAGTCAAAAAGCGGCAAATTCAGTTCGGCGTCCCGTTTTCCCCAATATTTAGCAACAGCAATGTTCGCATGTGCGCGCGCAGTTGCTTTCTCTTTGTGATCTGTCATGTCTTCTTCCAGGCGATTTCGATCATGGGAAAATTCCCGTCGTACCGGATAAATTCCGGTGAACGGGAATACCGTATAAACCAAAGACCAAATATTGTGTATTAAAAATAAGGAAATACATCGCTACTTGTTACAGATCTTCATCCTGTAAAATATTTTTGGACTCGGTGAATGAGCGTTAATGAAAACTGCGCATCAAGTCATTCGTGCTCATCAAAGTTTTCTTTCAATAAAAAAGGCGCATCGAAGGATGCGCCTTTTGTGTTCACTCGCCACACTGCCAAGCAGGCGTTATGCGTGACAAATGAAAATGTCGTTAGCCAGAAATGCCTTCCGAAGGCACAGGCACAGGAACAGGATCGACAACTTCAATATCGCCGCTTACCATGCTATCATAACACTCTGTAAATGCAGACAACTCACTATAATCACTTATAGCCTTACCCTCAGCCACCCACGCAGCTTTCGCAACTAAATCCTCGACATAAGGATTGATACATTCAGCATACATCGCATATTCGTAAGAAAAAGCTCCGAAAGCTTTTTCTTTACTGTTGTTGTAGTTAGTGAGATCTACGATCTTATCGATCTGCGCCATAACCATGTCATAGTCTTGACCGAGCATGGCTTTCAAAGAAGCGCTCGTGCAAGCGATAAATGTTTCATTTTCCCACATCGGTGAAGCGTAGTCTTCCTCAGTATCTTCACACGTTTGTGCTTCCATGGCAGTGTCGTAATGCTCAGCCAAAGCGGCTTTCCATTCATCAACACAGACCCCCGTGAAAAGGTCTAAGTATTCCGCTTCACTATCCATACAGGCCTGCACAGATTCATAGCAATTATCTCGATCGCCCCATTTCTCGCAGAAGTCTGACATGAGAGACATAATCTCATCAGAGGGATCATACCCACCACTCGGATACTTTTCGTTCATACATGCGCCGTGTGCTGCGACACTAGGATCATCTTCAAACTTCGACCATTCATTATCTTTTTCTTCAGGATGATCTTTGACATACTTGGCATTGTTGACCATGGCTGTTTTATATTCCTCAGCGCATTTGGAATAAGACGCATAGTTATATGCCAAACTTTCGATCGAGCTATCCTCGCTATCCCATATAGCAACTAACGCTTCAACGCTAGCATAGTCATCGCCCAAAGCATCTTTGAAGGCAGCCACCGCGCATTTCTGCAAAGCTTCATTATCGTAAATCGGCTTGCATTCCTCAACTTTTTCCGGGTTGATGGAAGACGACTCAGAGCAGGAGGATTTCAGGTCAATGACACATTGATAATGATCTTTAAGTGCATCGAGGTATTCAGCGCGACAGATCGATTCAAACAGACCACTAATCGCCTCATTCTCATCGCTAGCACACTCCTCAGCATTGATCGCCACACAAAGATTAGATGCGCTGCAATAGTCACCGATCATGGCTTTTACAGCGTCTTCGCCGGCATGATCATCGCTGCTGGCTTTCACGCATACGTTATGTTCGCAGGCGAGGTCGCCGTTGCACTTGTAGTCGGCGAGGCATTTGCCGTTTTCGTCACCATCAGCGGGAGCGGACGAGCTGTCTTTCACGCATTTGTCCTCTTTGCAGACGAGGTCGCCGTTGCACTTGTTGTCGGCGAGGCATTTGCCGTTTTCAGCGCCATCAGCGGGAGCGGACGAGCTGTCTTTCACGCATTTGTTCTCTTTGCAGACAAGGTCACCGTCACACTTATTGTCAGCGAGGCATTTGCCGTTTTCAGCGCCATCAGCGGGAGCGGACGAGCTGTCTTTCACGCATTTGTTCTCTTTGCAGACAAGGTCACCGTCACACTTATTGTCGGCTTTACAAGCGCCGCCTTCAGCACCAACACTCGGCGCATCATCATCATCTTTATCGCTGTCACAAGACATGAGAGACAAAGACATCGACGAGATAAGAACTGCGTACAAAACCTTCTTAAACATAATCACTGACTCCTAAAAAACTAAGTTTGGTAAAGATCCTAGCAAGGACCACGGGAGCTATTTTAGCAATAAATTTTGGAGATTCAAACAACAGGTCTACTTTTGTATCACATCGTGACAATTATACGTCCCACAAAATAGCGCGTCTCTCCGTCCCACGACGCGCCGCAGCCCCAGGCCTTGCGCCATTCCTCTGAGTTCATCTTCTTCTCCGTCCCACAGCGCGCCGCAGGCTCAGGCCTGCTCAAAAACAAAATGTTCAAGAATAAACGAACAAACCAAAACAAATTGTGAACCTCGTCTGAGCAGCAACCCCTAAAAAATAAAAAAATAAAAAAACGCTTGACGCAAGAACCAAGTGCGCGTATAAGCGCCGCCGTCAAAACGATGCAAGTCGTTTTGGAAGAGATCATAGGCTCTTAGCTCAGTGGGAGAGCATCACCTTGACACGGTGGGGGTCAGCAGTTCAAATCTGCTAGGGCCTATTCCTATATCTCTTTGGTCTTTTATAGGCTCTTAGCTCAGTGGGAGAGCATCACCTTGACACGGTGGGGGTCAGCAGTTCAAATCTGCTAGGGCCTATTCCTAAACAAAGACCACATCCAGGCACACGGGTTGACTTGTGCGTACAGGCTCTTAGCTCAGTGGGAGAGCATCACCTTGACACGGTGGGGGTCAGCAGTTCAAATCTGCTAGGGCCTATTGAATTTAACGTGATAAGAATTAACCCCTTTCGAAAGATAGGGGTTTTTTCGTATCTCGAGCAACCACGGCATTTCACATAGGGAGATAATACAATGCCTAAAATGAAAACAAAACGCTCCACTGCGAAGCGTTTCAAAGTCACGGGGACGGGTAAACTTTCGCGTCATCACGCTTTCCATTCCCACATCCTCACGACCAAAACCACGAAACAAAAACGCCGTCTGCGCAAAGCCGCTCTCGCGGATGCGACGGTCGTGAAAGCTATCAAACGTTGCATGCCTTACGCCTAATCTTTAGACGTAGTCCTTTTCAACTTCGATAGATTTTTCACAATTACGCTGTGTCTCCGGGGCCTAAGCGAAATTTTGCGAATTTCCTCCGAACCACAGATCACATTAACGTTCAATGCCGGGTTTGAAAGCGATCAAAGGATCCTCCGAGCAATGACTAGCACGAATTGAGGCTTTAAAATGGCAAGAGCAAAAACTGGTACAAAACGTCGTCAGCGTCACAATCGTTGGCTTAAACTCGCTAAAGGTGTTCGCGGCGGCCGTAAACGTTTCCGTCAGGCGAAACAGACCGCTATCCGCGGCCTCGTTTATGCCTATCGTGATCGTCGTGTAAAAAAACGTTCCTTCCGTCAGCTTTGGATCGCCCGTATCTCCGCTGCTGTTCGCGCCCTCGGCAAAAACTACAGCACCCTTATGGCGGCCCTCAAGAAAGCTAACGTCGAAATCGACCGCAAAGTCCTTTCTGATATCGCTATCAACGATCCCAAGGGCTTCGAAGCGATCGTCAAGGCCGCAGGGATCTAAGTCTCCCACCCTGCTTAAGGAACTTTAATTCCTAAAAAAAGCCAGTCTCACGACTGGCTTTTTTTGTGCCCAAAACGTGGTCCGCAGGCCCAGAACTGCTCAAAAACAAATTGGTCGAGAATAAAACAAATTGTGATCCCCTCGATTGTCTGGTCAAAAATATCAAAATCTCAGCCGTCGCGAAGCCGAAGGCAAGCAGGCTGAGATTGGGCGAGCGGACGCGATTTGTTCGAAGCCAAAGGGGAGCGACGTAACGTGGTACGTCGTCGCGGCTCCAAAATTGAGTTTACGATGATCTGCCTTCACTGTTCCTGAATTTGGTACGGCCGTGTGGCATGTTTGAGCGAAGCGAGTTCCACACGGCCGACAAAAATAGCACCGGGGGATGCAAGGGGGACGGTAGAAAAGTGCGGACCGCGCGTCTCTTCCGGCCCCCTGCGCGCCGCAGGCCCAGGCCTGCTCCAAAACAAAATATTCAAGAATAAACGAACAAACTGAAAAATATGATCCTCGGCTGAGATGTAATTAAAAATTGAAAAAAGTGCGCTTTTTTCAACCATTTTAGTGCGCATCGTCTTATAACTGTGCGCTATTTTTTCGGCGCTGAACGCACGCACGCGTTCGCCCGATCGCTATTGCTATATCGTGGCTTTGCCTCAACTTAATCGACTATTCTGTTATAGGAGTCCTTTCCATGCCTTCTGATCTCGTCTGGTCTAAACTCCAGGAAATGCTCAATGACGGCCTCAACGCCATTCACGGTGCCGCTGATGAAAATGCCCTTATTACTCTGCAAAAAAAATATCTGGGCAAAAAAGGCGAAGTGCAGGCTTACATGCAACACATGAAAGAACTGACGCCGGATGAACGCCCCAAGCTCGGCGCACTCGTCAACGAAGTGCGCGACAAGCTTGAAGCCCAGTTTGCTGAAGCCGAAAAAGCCCTGCAAAACGCCAAACTCCTCGCCGACCTCAAACTCCGTCACGAGGACCTTACGCTGCCTGGCCGCATTCCCTGCCGTGGCGCTGAACATCCGCTTCAAAAGACGCAGCGCGAAATCGAAGACATCTTCCTCTCCATGGGCTTTGAAATCGCCCGTGGACCGCAATCCGAATGGGATTTCTTCAACTTCGAATCCCTGAACTTCCCGGCTGATCACCCCGCCCGCGATATGCAGGACACGTTGATGCTCGAAAACGGCTCACTCCTCCGCACCCATACGAGCCCGGTTCAGGTCCGCACGATGTTGAACTACGAACCGCCCATCCGCATCATCGCTCCGGGCACCGTCTATCGTCGCGACGATGACGTCACGCACAGCCCTGTTTTCCACCAGATCGAAGGCCTCCACATCGAAAAAGGCCTCAACCTCACGCACCTGCGTGGCATTCTCCAGCTCTTCGCACAGTCGCTCTTTGGCAAAGACACCAAGATCCGTCTGCGTCCAAGCTTCTTCCCCTTCACGGAACCCAGCGTCGAAGTCGACATTGCCTGTATCTTCTGCGGCCAGAAAGGCTGCCGTCTTTGCAAAGGCACCGGTTGGATCGAGATCCTCGGCGCCGGTATGATCGACCCCAACGTCCTTCGCTCCGGTCACATCGACCCCGAAGTCTGGTCCGGTTGGGCGTTCGGCGTCGGCATTGAACGCGTCGCCATGCTCCTACACGGCATCACCGACATTCGTCTGTTCTTCGAGAGCGACCTTCGCTTCCTCAAACAGTTCAGACGCTAATCCCATGACGACACGGCGTTCACGGAGACTTCAACGCCACACTGCGCACTCCACCTTGACTGGACGCCTCCATCAACACGCTTCATCTTCAATAACGAGGTATAAATAATGATTATCAGCTGGAAATGGTTGAAAAACATGGTCGAAACGGGTGACACCACTGCCACCGAAGCTGCTGCCAAGATCACTGCACGCGGCCTGGAAGTCGAAGGCATGACCAACGACCCGACCTGTTATCAGGACATCAAGATCGCAAAACTCATTAAGATCCAAGAACACCCCAATTCGGATCACCTTCACCTGGTCGACGTGGATGCCGGCACGGGTGAGCTCATCCGCGTCGTCTGCGGCGCCCCTGGCATCCAGGAAAACTGGGTCGTTCCCTTCGCACCGATCGGCGCCCAAATGGCGGATTTCAAGATCAAAAAGTCCAAACTGCGTGGCGAAGAATCCTACGGCATGCTTTGCAGCGAACGCGAACTCGGTCTAGGCAGCGATCACGGCTCCCTCATGCGCCTGCCCGAAGACGCCAAACTTGGTGCTCCGGTCGCCGACGCCCTCGAAACCAACACGCCTGACTCTGTGCCGGCCTTCCACACGGACATCTTCGAGATCGGTCTGACGCCCGACCGAGGCGATGCTCTTTCGCACCTCGGCGTCGCTCGCGAACTCGCGGCTGCCCTTGGCACCTCGCTCAAACCCATTCAGCTCGCCGACCTCGATGCCGTCGCCAAAAAAGACTTCGTTGCCGTCGAATCCAGTGATGACTGCCCGCGCTACATCGGCGTACAGATCAACGATGTCACCGTCGGACCAAGCCCCGCCTGGCTCCGACGCGCCGTCGAAGCCTGCGGCGCGCGTTCCATCAACAACGTCGTCGATATCACAAACTTCGTCTGCTTCGAACTCGGTCACCCGATGCACGCGTTTGACGCCGACAAACTCAAAAACGCCACCATCGCCATCCGTCGCGCAAAAACTGGTGAAAAACTCTACGCCATCAACCACGAAACCTACGACCTCAACGATACCGATATCGTGATCACCGACGGCCAAAACCCCATCGCCATCGCTGGCGTCATGGGCGGCGCCGACACCGAAGTCGACGAAAATACCAAGAATATCATCTTCGAGATCGCGACCTTCCACCCCACGCGCGTCCGAAAAACCAGCAAACGTCTTGGCCTGCACAGCGAAGCAAGCCACCGTTACGAACGTTTTGTCGACGCTAACGGTTGCGAACGCGCTGCACGCCGCGCAGTCTGGCTACTTCAACAGACTTCCAACGCTTCCGTCGTCGCCATCGATGACAAATACCTCGCCCCGGTCAAGCCGCTCGACCTGACGCTCAGAACTGCACGCGTCAAAGAGATCCTTGGCGTGCCCTTCACCGGTAAAGAACTCGAACGCCTCCTCAAACCCATCGGCTTCGTCGCCGATAACTGGGATTGCGATGCCATCCAACTCAAAGCGCCTACGTGGCGTTCCGACATTACCCGTGAGATCGACATCATCGAAGAAGTCTGCCGCGGTTACGGCTTCGATAACTTCCCCGCAAGCCTGCCCGCCGTTTCGATGAAATGCCCCCACAAACTGTACGAAAAATCACTTAACCCCACGCAGTATCCCTGCGAACCCAACCTTTATGACCGCGCTGAACGCGCCAGACTGCACCAGCTCCGCGAAGCCCTCATCGACATGGGACTCGACGAAGCCATGCACTACACCTTCATGGATCCGGCTGACCCCGAAAAACTCGGCTACAAAGCTGATCAGCGCGAAGCTCAACCCATGAAGATCGCCAACCCGATGAGCGTCGAACACAGCACCATGCGCACCACGCTCGTGCCCTCGATGATCGCCGCGCTGCAAAAAAATCTCGCCAATCAGCAAAAAGCCTGTACGCTCTTCGAAGTCGGCGAAGTCTTCTACCCCGTCAAAAAAGACAATGGCGTCGTCTGCCTCGACGAATTCCAGAGACTCAGTATCCTCGTCTGGGGCGAATCCAATAAGCCCTGGTACTGCCTGTCGCGCAATTACGATGTCTATGACCTCAAAGGCTACATTGAGTCGGCACTTCATGCACTCGACATCAAAGCCACCATCGACCAGAATGTCGAACTCGTCCCCTGGCTCCATGACGGCATCCAGGCCGGCATCCGAGTCGGTGACAAGATCATCGGACACTTTGGCGAGCTTCACCCGCTCGTTCTCAAGAACTACGATATTCCTGGACCGGTCTTCATCGCGGAACTCGATCTCCAGCCGCTCCTCAGCGTCGATCCCGACCTGCTCCGCATGAAACCGCTCGCCCGCTTCCACTTCTCGCAGCGCGACCTCTCGATCACCGTCAAGACCGACGTCACCTATCGCGAGATCGCCAGCGTCATTGAAGCCGCTCGTCCTGCTGTCCTCGAATCCTGGCAGCTCTTCGACATCTATCGCGGAAAACAGATCGCCGACGGTTTCCAGAGCATCTCGCTCACATTCCGCTACCGTGATCCCAATGCACACGACGCCGAAAACGGCCACGCGCTCTCGGATGACGAAGTCACCAAGGCGCACGCCAAGATCGTTGACGCACTCAACGAAAAACTCGGCAGCCAGTTACGCTAAACACACCGCAAGTACCACGTGATCCGCTTTAACAAACGCGTCGGTACGCATCATTCACGTATCGCCGCCCCACAAAAAGGGCGGCGATACCGTCAAAGGCCCTGCCAGGCGAAAGGGTAGCGGCGTATTTGGTATTTCTGTAGAGACGCGTGGTCCACACGTCTCTACAGAAATACCAAGTCCACACGTCTCTACAGAAATACCAAGTCCACACGTCTCAACAGAAATACCAAATAGACGCGTAGGGGAAGACTTTCCCCTCAAAATCAAAAACTTACCTATTCTCCTGCGTTGTGCATTTTACCTACATGTGCTACTCTGTCACTCATGAGGGTAAAATACCCACTTTCAATGTCTGTTCTGGTTACTATTTATGTTGCGTATTGAAGTCACTTTTGGAAAAAATGTCGGGAAATCCGCGTCATTCAACAAGCGCGTAGTGCGCATAGGGACGTCTGCCGACAACGATTTTCAAATTGATGACGAGTTGGTCAGCCCCAGTCAGGGTCTGTTTTCAACGCGGCCAGGACACGATTCCTACGTTTATCAAGACACGAAAAGCCTGCACGGAACGAGGATCCGCACCAAAACGACCGACGTCGTGCTGCTCGACCACGACCACGAGCAAAAGGTCCTGCTCTCGCAGGATGCCGAATTGCAGATCGGACGAACGGTGCTGCATTGCGTCGTGACGCCGGATGCCCCCGTCGACCAGCTCGACAACATCGACTTGCTCGAATCGTTTAGCCAGAAGGACGACACCTGCCCGACGAGCCCGTCGGCGATGCGCGCACTGCTCGACAGCCTGCAAAAAGTGACCTTCAAACTCGCGATTCAGGACATCCTGGAAACCTTCACGAACGAAGTTTACCACTACATCCCGGATATCGACAGCGTCTCGATCTGGTCGTGCACCAAGGATCTGCGCACGTATTCGTGTGCTTACGAGTCGGTGCAGTCGACCTTTGCTGGACACACGTCCATCGGTCTGACCCAGTTCCGAAACGCCATGCAGACGCGCACCGCCACGCTCGTTGCCGTCAACCGCATTCTCGACGGGCAGCCCACACAGTCACAGGCCATGATCATACCGGTCTGCGGCGAAAACCTCTCGGACGCGCTCATCATCGTCGAAACCAAGGAGTCCTTCTCCAAATCACAGTTCGCATGGGTCGTCGAATTCACGCGAAACTGCGCCGTTTCGGCTTCGCGCATCTACCAGAATGCCGACATCACGGACTTGTTCGACGGCTTCATTCGCACGATGATCTCGGCGCTCGACACGCGCGACCCAGCCTCCGCTGGACATGCCATGCGCGTCGCAAACCTCGCCCTCATGACCGCACAGGCCATACACGCTCAAAAATCCGGGCCCTTCGAAAACACCACATTCACACACGACGAATTCGACGAACTCCGATATGCCGCACTCCTACACGATGTCGGCAAAGTCAGCATCCGTGAAGAGATCGTCCTCAAGGCCGGAAGACTCCTGCCGCGCGAATATGTCGGACTGCTCGAACGCATCGACCTCTTCGCCGCATGGTTCGAAAATAAACAGCCTAACGAGCTCGGACGCGCTTGGCGCTCACCACAACGGTTCGAAAAATATCGCGAGACCGTCACTCGCTTACAAAATGCCAGTTCGCCGATCTCCGAAGAGGATCGTTCCATCCTCACCGAGATGCGAAGCACATACATTCCAACACGACCACACACGCCTTTGCTCACACCCAGTGAGCAAAAAAACCTGCTCATTCCAAAAGGCACCCTCAATGAAGACGAACGCCAGGCCATGCAGCAGCACGCGTTGATCTCGTGGCGTTACCTCTCAAAGATCCTATGGCCCCGACGATGGGCTCGCGTCCCAGCTTTCGCACTCCAACATCACGAAAAACTCAACGGAAGCGGTTACCCATACGGCATCCGCGGCGAAGCGATCTTTTTGCAGAGCCGAATTCTGACGGTCTGCGATATCTTTGACGCGCTCACGGGCGGCGATCGGCCTTACAAACAGCGCCATTCCTTCCATGAAGCCGCTGAGATCCTTCAAAAAGAAGTCGAAAAAGGCGCCATCGACAGAAATGTCACCGCCATCTTCATCGACCAGATCCTGCCGCAGCTCTGTGACGACACAGCTTACGACTCCAAACCGCCTTTTCAACATTTTAGCCTGCCGTGACACGTCTTGTGACATGCCGCGTCCTTTCGCTCCATGCACACATCCCCTCTGATCCCTATGTCACGTCGCTCTCCCATCGTTCTGTTGCTGTTGATCCTGCTCGCCGCGCTCGCGATCTCGGTCATCAACGGTTTATGGCTCGCGCAGCGCCACGAACGCCTCGATTTTGTCGAAGCCGAAACCTGCGACGCCACACGATCGCTCGATCCGCGCCCACAAAGCCACGAGCCGGGCATGCAATGGTCGTACATGCTCTGCAACACGACCGACGGTCAACATGATCCAAACCAGGCTGTGCAACGTGACGGCGTCTCGGTCCTCGATCACGACATCATGGACGGCGAACGATTCAAACTGCGCCCCCAAAAGTCGTGGAATCTAAACTGCGACTATGGCGAGACCGTGCTGTGTCACCCGGCTGGTCAGGCCGACGAAATGGGCAATTATGCCCTCGCCCTCGCCCCGGGCGAGTTTGCCATACGACTCGAATCGGCCAAAAACACCCATCCCGGACAGACCGGCTTGTTGCTGCTCACCCTGATCCTCCTCGTCAGCGGCCTCATCTACGGCGCCAAAAACGTCGACGCCATGCCCAAACCGCCGCTCAAGATCGCCGACGGCATCCTCGCCTACGTCGTCAGCCTCATCGTCGCCGTCGGACTCTCAGGCGCCGCTGCCGCCGCGTTCAAAATCGAAGGCTACCTCGTCCCAAAACAAGCCATCCTGCTCAGTAACCTCGCCATGTTCGTCGCCCTGTTCGGAACCGCCGGCACATGGCTCCTGTGGCGCACAAAAAAAGGCATCGACGGCAAAATCAGCGACGAAAATACCACGGTCAAAGCCGGATCACCAAACGAGCTCACCCATACAACATCCGACTGGAAGCTGAGCATCCATCCCATGATCTTGGCCCCGCTCACAGGCTTCGCGCTCGCTATCCTCGCCGCACTCACGCTCTTTTTCCAGTTCAACGACGTCACCATGACGACCCATGACCTCGCAAACGAGCTCCCCGGATACAGCCTGGCACTGGCACACTTCGCCATGCTCGCGGCCATCTCTGAAGAACTCCTCTTCCGCGGACTCATTCAGACCGCCATCGGCGGAAGAAATGCCACAGGATTGCGCGCATGGATCGGCATCGCCGTCGCGACGACCGCCTTCACGCTCGTTCACGTCCCTCAGTCCGAAGGACACCTCTTCACGCTCCTACCCGTCGCCATGCTCGGGTGCTTCAGCGGAATCGTCAGACAAAAAACTCACGCCATCTTCCCGTCCATGACGATGCACCTCACCTATAACTCCGTTTTGCTCCTACCCGCCTTCTTCGCGTGACAAAGACAAATCTTTCGAGCCGAGTTGTGCTATCATACCTGCCCCCGATTGACAGACAATCGAGCAAAAATACTTTTCAATCCCCCTTTTCCCGAAGATCATAGGTTTTCAAAAATGACCGCACGCTTCATTGCCATTGCTGGAAACATCGGCGCTGGAAAATCCACCATGGTTGGATTCATGTCACAAAAATTCAACCTCCATCCACTCTATGAACCCGTCGATGACAACCCATACATCGCTGATTTCTACGAGGATATGAAGCGATGGTCCTTCAACTCACAGATCTTCTACCTCTCGAGAAAATTTGCACTGCATCTGCAGGCTCAAAAGTCTGAAAGCCGCGTCATCCTTGACCGAACCATCTACGAAGACGCCGAGATCTTCGCAAAAAACCTCTACCAACGAAAAGGTTTGAGCCAGCGCGATTACAACACCTACTGCGAACTCTACCAGACCATCCGCGAAGAACTCCAGCCCCCCGATCTCATGATCTATCTCAGATGCTCCGTGCGCGGCGTCCGACGACGCATCAAAAAACGCGGCCGCGAATCCGAAATGAACATCCCACTCTCGTATATCCAAAAACTCCATAAACAATACGAAACGTGGTTCGACACCTACGATCTCGGCCCAAAAGCCGTCATTGAGACCGAAAAGCTCGATTACCTAAACGATATTATTCATCGCGCCGACCTCATCGAACAGATCGAAAAATTACTTTCTTAAAATGGAAGGGGGAAGTCTCCCCCTACGCGGCTATTGGCATTCGCCAATACGCCGCTACCCCCTCTGCCTACGGCACGCACCACAAAGTCTAAAAGGTTCCACACACCATGCCAGTTTTGACGAGTCGTCACGTGACCAGCCACGTCCACCCAAATACGCTGCCACCAGACTTATTGTTCTGGCCATAGTTAATATAAATATTCAAATCGGCTGGAAGCCGATGCATTGCATAACCAGGGCTATGCGCGAAAGCGCATGGCTCCGGTGAATGGTCTCCGCAACATTGCGGCTGGATGCCGCCGCTATGTAGTCTCTTTAATTATGTCCATAACAATAACAGCCAGACCAAGTCAAACCTGGACTCGTCTTTTCAGCGTCACGCTGTTTTGCTGCTTTTTCGCGTGTCAGATCGCGCCGGCCCTGGCGGCGACGCCCAACGAACTGGTCGCATCGCTTCAAAGCGAACAGTCGACAACAGCCCAGTCGGCACTCAACACGATACGTGCCTCACACGACCCAGACTTACTGCCCTTGCTGCTCGCGCATCTCGAGGATGATCTACCCCCACGGATCTTTGCACGCACGCTCGAAGCCGCAGCGCCGCTTTGTGACGCCACCTGCGTCCCGGCGCTCGCCAATGCGTTGCGATCCCCACACCGTGAGATCGTCAAACAGGCTTGTCGCGCCGCGCAGCTGATTCCCTCCGACGAACTTCGAACCGCACTGATCAGTTTGCTCACGACCAATCCCGACGACGAGATCCGCTTCGAAGCCGCGCGCGCGCTCGTCAACTCGACCCACGCTGATAACTTCGAAAGCCTGTTCGCCTTCGTCAACTTCGATAAACCCGACGCGGCTTCGCTGCACATCGTGCGCGCCATGCCGCCCCAGTTGATCCACAAGCTCCGTAGGCCCTACGCGCGCCTGGCACAGCACCCGGTCTTCTCGTCGAGCGCCATTGAGGCCTACCGACGCGCCAACCAGACTGGCCTGCTCTTCGACGAAGTGCTAAGCCAACCCGTCGAAGACCTGACGCCACAGGTGCGCCACATGACACTCACGGCTTTGCGGCGTCTGACCGAAGCCATGACAACGCAAACCGACGAGCCCCCCACACTTTCACCCAACTCGGCCAACAAACTCATCAGCCTCGCCTCGCACCTCGACACACCCGTTGATATTCACGACCTCGTTCAAATACTCGCCCCGTTCGACGGCATGCTGCCAACGATCTTGACCCTGTCTTTCACCGCCATGGACGTCTTTTCGCCCGACGTCGTCGCGGATGTCATCGAACGCCTGCCAACGACCAGCGCCGAAGCCCTCATCGACATCGTCCTGCTCGACGACGGATTGACCAGCGAGCCCTTTGGAAAAAAAGCTATCCTGCAGTTCGACAGGCCAAATTCGGCGACGTATGCCTTTTTTGACCAGCTCACGCGCCATCCAACGCTCGACGCGGTGCCCATGCTCGTCGACGCCACCTACGCGCACGACGTTCAACTCGTTGCACACGCCACGCAGGCACTCGCCGCGACCGAATGGACCAGTCAGGAGGCGCAGACGAGACTCCTAGAATTGCTCGGTCGTAAGGAAATACGCGACGTCGCAGCCAACGCGCTCGCACAAAGCCAACAAGCCATCACACTCAACCAACGCACAAGTCAGGGCGACCTGTTCGATGCCCAATACGGAACGCGCTGGGCCAAAGCCGTCGCCGCACAACGACATAACAACGCTACCCCCGACGACATCGCCGACGCACTCAACGTGCTCAACGAACCACGTCAGCGCCAGGCAATCCCCGCTCTGGCCATGCTCATCGCTACCCAAACGCCGCCACCCGAGCTCGAGCTCGAAAAACGACGTGCTCTGAGCCACGAAACGCAGCGACTGTGGCTAAAAGCCCAGTGCCAAGCAAACTCGCTCAAAGCCGAAGAACTCATCAGCGCCCTCAACGATGACGGCCTGGCGCCGCAGGCGCTCGAATGCCTCATCGCTCAGAACTCGCTCGTCAACGACACCATCCGCGACCTGTTGCAAACACGCGTTGCCTCAACAAAACCACAGATCGCCCTCAAAGCCATGCGACTCGTCAAATTACTCGCCGAACAGGGGAATGACGTCGACGAAAACATGCGCCAAGCGCTGCAAACTCAGCTCTACACCGACGATGAACGCATCACACACAACGCACTGCTCGCGCTGCGCGCCATGCACGCACTCCCCGCACGGGAAACGCTCGCTACGCTCTACATCCGTGCCAACGATCCACGCGCCAAAAATTTCATCGCCATGCTCGCAGATATTCCATCCTTCCATGAACACACGCACAATTCTGTGATAAACTCCACTTCCTGCATGGCGCGACCGGATTGCGATCGATCCCAGGTCACGCGCTTTTATGGCGGCGCCTTTGACGTCGTCGACCTTTCCACGACCGCAGCTCGTTTTGGATTCTAAATATGGCCACAAAAACTTCTTCACTCGCTGAAACCATCGAATTCGGTGAAAAACTTGGACGCGTTCTCAAAGCCGGAGATGTCATTGCACTGCGTGGCACACTCGGTATCGGCAAAACACAGCTCGTTCGCGGCATCGCACGAAGCTACATCGGCACCGACCACCGAGTCTGTTCACCCTCATTTACACTCATCAACCAGTATGATGCCAACGGCAAACTGATCTATCACCTCGACCTCTATCGGCTTTCGACCATTGAAGAAGTCGAATCAGCCGGTTACTGGGATTGCATCGAAGATCCAAACGCACTCGTCCTCATTGAATGGCTCGAACAAGTCGACAAAGCGCGTCCCATCGACTTCCTCACCATCGACATCCAGTTTGAAGGCGATGAAGACGGCGTCGAGCTCTCCGGGCTCAACCGCGTCTTTTCGCTCGACGGCGATCCCTCGTCTGACCTCTATCAGCGACTTGCACCGCTCTTCGAAGCCTAAAACCAAGACCACGCATGAAAAAGATCTTTCTCTGCCGACATGGTCAAACCGCATGGAACGCCGAACGTCGTATTCAGGGCCGAACCGACATCGATCTGAACGACGAAGGGCGCGCCCAGGCTCAATGGCTCGCCAAGTTTCTCAAACAACACCTGGACGGCCATGCACGACTCATTTCCAGCCCGTTAAAGCGCGCCATCCAAACGGCCCAACCCATCGCGGACGCGCTCCAAATTCCTGTCGAGACCGACGTGCGCGCGACCGAAGTCCACACTGGCATCTTTACCGGCAAATGCCTGCCCGACTTGAAAGATGACCAGGCCTGGCAACAACACCTCGTCGATCCATGGAACGTCGGTTACGGCGAAGGCGGCGAATCCGCGCAAAGCGTGCGCGACCGCATCATGGCACTCATCGAGGAACAACGACACGACGAACGTGACCTCATCCTCGTCACACACGCAAGCCCTGTCCGACACGCCATCATGGCCATGCTCGACATTCCTGCGTCGCACCTCTACCACCTCGTCATTGGAAACGCCTCCGCTTCGTGTTTTGAACAGCGCGAGCTGTTCTACAAATGCCTGTTCATCAACGCTAATCACGAACTAACGCCATAAATGATACGACGGCGAGTGGCGCCTTAACGTGGTACGACAATAAGTAGCACTCGTCACCTGGTACGGAGTCATAACGCACTGATTTTCAAAGAAAAAAGCAAAAATTTCCCAAATCAATTATTCTTGCTTTTTTCAAGTTCCATGCATAACAATTTCGCCGTGTTTTTTTACCGTCTGAAAGGACCGGAGGCAACATGGCAAAGAAGCGCGTGCAGTCGCAAGCATCATCTACGCCTGACACATCGGAACAAAGTCAAAGACTCATTCGTGCTTTTGAGCGATACATCGCGACGCACGAATCCAACGATTGGTCTCAACTTGTCGAAGAATTTCGACTAGCTGTGCCCCTGGGGATCTCTGTCAAGCCCGACGATCAGACTATGCTCGCTGCCTCAAAGTGGATGAGACCAAGGCAACTCATCTCGCTTGGCACGATCTTCAACGCTGACGCCCAAGCCATCGTTCGCGACAGCTGGCTGAGCTTCATGGACGTGTTACACGCTTGTGAATCCGAAAACAGCCCAGCCTTTGACTTCGCTAAGCGCGTCTACATGGCTAAACGCGCACTGCAACTTGCCGATATCCTCAAAACGCGCTTTGTTGAAAGCACGAACCCAGCGCGTTTTCGTGGCGACGTCTATCTGACCATCAACGGAAACTTCTATTTTAATTATCACGAACTTTGTGGCGAATTCGGCATGTCCAAAGACGATGCGATCGACACGCTGTACGAATTCGCTGACCAGATCATGCCCCCAGAACAGGTCTTCAATACCTACGGCGGCCAAGAACTCGTCACACAACTATTTCAAAAGCTATTTGGCAACCTCGAATGCCGCGAAGCCGCCTCACTTTTGCTCAATAACAGCAACCGCTTTCACCAGGACGAAAGCATCATCTTTGAGAACCTGCCCGAGCTCAAGATCCGCGACTTCATGATGCTCATCGTGGCCAGATCAAACGGATTCTCACTCGAGATCCCACAGATCCAAGAACTCTACGAGATCTGTAACTGTGTCGAGGCCTACAAGGGCTCATCGCTCGCACTTCTCGACGAATTCCTTGAGATCTTTTACGCTGATACACAAAACCAGCTTCATCCAAGCGCTGAATGGCTCGAAAAATACTATAGTTACGTCAAAAAACTCGACAAAGACCGAATCAACACAGTCCTGGCAAAGCTCTTAAACCTGTACACGAACTACTCGAAGGTCCGCGGTCACTCGGTCGTGCGCCTAACCTGCGTCTGGATGGCAACCCATTTCGACACCGAACAAGTCACCGACGCACTCGTGGTGGGTTCCACCAAATATGGCTCCGACTCCGCCATCCATCCGCTCAGCCTCATTCACGAAGGAATCTCGGCCAACCTGCTGGCTCATGTGGTCGAAAAATGGAAACTCTACGACCAGGCAAACGCCTCACACTGGACGACCACCGAGTGGAACCTCATTCTGCGATACTTTGTGGTAAAACAGTGTTCCTATACGCGCTCACGACTCATCGACCTCTATCTGCGTGGGGGCGGCTACGACGAAGGACGCGACTTCGCTTCAGTCAACGAAACGATAAACACGCTTTTTGAACAACTGGCCTTTTCACCCAGCGAAAAAGCGAAGTTCGCAAACATCGAATTCGACCGAAATCGATTGCCCAAAGCGGTCAATGTTTTCAACGGCGAACAGATCGATCTGTCGGAATGGGCCTCGTCATCCTCGGCATACAAGTATGTCAAAACACTCTTAAAGCTGGCAACAGAGCCCAAAAAGATCGCCACAGCCACCTATCTGTCCGAAAAACGCGCGCGTGCTCTCGAAGCTTTCCTGCTAAGACGAGACACACCGTCAAGTCGAAAACAGATCATGCGCGTTTGCGATGTCTATGAAAATACAAGTGATGCGCGCGACCTGTTGGCATTGTTGTACGACATCAAGACCGAATCCCCTACCCAGGAATGGCTCAAAAAAGTCTCGGCACTCATGAAACAACTGACGCCAGACAAAGCTTCGGAAATGCTCTGGGAACTCCTCAACGAAGACAGCTACGAAACCGACACCTCGCTCGCGGTCGGCATCATGTGGGCCTTCCGCTTCGTGGGCAGCGACAAAGACCTCATGATGCTCGCCCGCACCTCGAATGACGCAGGCGTTTACGGGGCACGCGTCGTTGCTGCCTTGCTCGACACGCTCAACGCCATCGAATCCAGAACCGCACTGCTCGCCATTCTGCAGCTACAACGCCGAGTCCGAAACACTAAACTGCAAAAACAGGTTCAGACCTCGCTCGACACCATCGCTCTGCGCGAAGGCCTCGAAAAGAACATCTTCCTCGATTACGCCGTCGACACCTGTGAACTCGATGCCACCCACGAAATGTCATTCGTGTTCTCCACACACACCGTCATTATGAAACTCACGGAGCAGTGCCAGGTCGAGCTCGATATCCTCGACAAGCACAAACACCATCTCCGAAGCATTCCAAAAAATACGCGCGAATTCTATCCGGAGCTCTATCAACGCTTCCAGGCGATCAAGCGCCTCCTCACCGAGACGGTCGAAGCCCAGAAAAAGCGCATGAACCACGCTTACAAAGAAAACCGTGTCTGGCCGGGCCGTGACTTTATTGATATCTTCGAACAGCATCCAGTAATGCAACAAGTGGGCGCCTCACTGATCTGGCAAAAGCTCACCCAGGCTGATGCGCCCAAAACCAGGTCAAAATCGACCCAGGCCACCGTCCACACAGACGATCACGCACGCGACACGTTTACGCGCATGAACGGACAATGGTGCAACTACGACGGCACGCCCTTCCATATCGACCCCAATGCCGCCTACAAGCTGGCAAACATGGACGCGCTGTCGCCCGATGTCGCTAGCGAATGGCTACATTACATCACGGCATGCCACATCACGCAGCCCTTCAAACAGGTTAAGGTCGAAAACCACGACGCCACATCCTCACCGCGTCTTTCTCAAGCGGCTCCGTCCGTCAAAAAACGACGAAAATAAATCGATCGTAGAGACGTGCGGTCCGCAGAAACATTGTCTGGTCATAAAAAAAAATCTCAGCCGTAGCGAAGCCGAAGGCAAGCAGGCTGAGATTGAGGCGCACGTCTCTACGGAATTACAGCATGTCAAGGAAGTTCTCTAGTTCGCTGCCTTCAGCCACGACAAGAAGTTTCTGAACCGCACGAACTTCGATCTGACGAATACGTTCACGAGTGAGGTTGAACTCGCGGCCGACGTCTTCGAGCGTAAACGCGTGGTCATAACCGATGCCGTAGCGCAAACGAACGATGCGTTCTTCGCGATCCGTGAGGGTGCTGAGCGCACGAGCCAGTTGTGCCGAAAGGTCGTTCACTGAAAGCGTGTCAATGGCGTTCGGACAAGCTTTGTCTTCGATCAGATCACCGTAGGTCGTATCTTCGTCATCATTGATCTTCTGGTCGATGCGGACGTTCGAGCGACCGATCTGGCGCATCTGATCGACGTAATCGGCCGTCAGGTCGAGGGCTGCAGCAATCTCAGCCGACGTCGCTTCGCGATGGAGGGTGTTTTCGAGTTCAGCCGACGTGCGATTAATGCGGTTGATGATATCGACCAAGTGCATCGGCACGCGAACCGTTCGTGACTGGTCGGCCACGGCGCGCGTGAGACTCTGTTTGATCCACCACGTCGCGTAGGTGCAGAACTTATTGCCAAGGCGATAATCGAATTTCTCGACCGCGCGCATCAAACCAATGGTGCCTTCCTGAACCAGGTCTTCGGTCGTCATGTTGGAGCGACCATAATGGCGCGCCATCTTGTAGACGAGGTAGAGATTGCAGTTCGTGAGGATCTCGCGAGCCTGGTTATAGCGATGATTCGCCAGGTTGATGATGTTCATCGTGGCTTCGAATTCGCGAAGGTCACCGACGACTTCGCTGAGTTCATCGCACGCAGCCATGTAGGCATCATAAGCCGTCATATAACGGGCGTATTGTTCTTTGGTCTTGATGTATTCGCATTTCTTGTGATTGCGGAAAAGCTTGAGGTTCTTGAGGATCTCAGCTTCGGAGCAAAAGAAACCGAAGTGATTTGTCCAAGTCTTTCGGACGTTTTTGAATTTCGTCCATTTATCCTGCAGACGCGTGACGACCATCTGAACGAAATCCATGCCAAGGCCCATATCGCACATGAGGTCGATGATCTCAGTCTTTTTGGCTTCGTCAAACGCGCGGCCGTCGCTGAGCACAGCGCTCAATTTCTCAAAACCGGACTTGAGCAGCTCAGTCGATTCAACGCGTTCGCTATCTTCGAGCTGACAAAAACCGATCAGGTCTTTGAGTTTAAGGTTACCGTCACAGAAATCACGGAGCTGCTTCATGATCATCGAAATGCCGGCCTTGGTACCAAACGCCGAGACCATCATCTGTTCGCGCGCGCTGTCCATCAATTCCCCCAAATAGGACTCAGCATCCTGATCCAGTTTCGGGAAAGATTTGATGAGGTGCGTATAAAATGAAGAATTCTCCAACGATTTCTCGCCGCTGGCGACCTTCGCGGCTTCGCGCGCACCAGCAACACAGATCGACTGCCAAACATTTGCCATATCGTCCTGAAGAGCGTTCATACTTAAGTTCATCATATCGTCACCTCATTCGGTTACAAAGCGTTTTTATCGGGCCTCAATTCGGCCTGGCCGCCTTTGAGCAAAGCCAGTGCCAATTTTTTTTCGGCACAAAAACCGCCCAGATCCCGACCAAATTGATCAGCTCTGTCCTCAGAAGTTCAACGAACAAACACGCTAAAGTCCTTATATGACAAGGCTTTGTACACTTCATTGCGCACTTCTCGAAATCGGTCGACCCAAAATAATTTTTTCAAAAAAAATACATCGACCTCTTTTCATGAGCTTTCTATTTCGCTAATAAGTCTTTTTAAGACATAAATGTCATAGCTACCAAGATGCCTTCTGAGGCTATAAATCAATGTATTGACTTCAACCCGTTGATTTATAAAGGAAATTTGCAACCATGACATTTTTGTCATAGTTATTTGGTGCATAAATCCACGTCTGCCAAGTTTGTCATAAACTTACATTAACACACATTGTAACTGGTAGAGACGTGCGTCTCCACTTGCGTGTTCGCCGCAATGCCGATAAAATGCGGCGCGTATTCGGGCAAAGCCCGAATAGCAGCCGCAGGCCGGGCGTATCGCGAAGCGATAGCCAGGCCCCTCCAAGCACCTACCAAATTGGATCACATCCATGAGATCGTACGCGTTCATATACATTATATTATTGTTTGCCGTGACCATGAGCGGCTGTGCCTGGATCGACGACATTGGCACGGTCGACAAGAAAGGCAGCTATACCTTCACGCCAACGATCGAGGCGAGTGAAGACGCGAGCGATGTCACAAACGACGCGCTCAAATGCGCAAACCGGTACGATTCAATGGATTTCGACGTTTTTGATGTCAACGGACTCGATGACGGCATCTACCAGATCATCATGTTAGACCAGGTGCGCAACCGCATGAACGCCACGCAGTTATCGATCGACTTCGTACCGCGCGCCCTGAACGCACCGGACACCCCCTGTCCAACGCCCGACGAGATCCTCAACACGCCCACCGAAACCTCGCCAACAGGCTGCGTCCGCGTTAAACTCGCACTCGGAGACTGCTCGCCAAGACAGACCCTCATCGTCACGGGAACGCTCACTCTCACCGATTTCTCAACAGAGCGAAGAGAAACGGTCAGAGGCGAATTAAATGGAAAACTCAACCGAGTACAATATGTCGAAACCACCGATGAAACAACCGCTTCCGTCACTGAACTTGGCCAGTTCAGCGCTGCGTTTCAGTTTCCCGTCCACGTGGGTTCGCCGTGGATGCGTTAGTGCCGCGTTTGCTTGATATTCATAAACAAATACGCCATAATTAAAAGAGGTTTGTGTCGTTTTTACGAACTTTTTTTAGGAGCCGTATTGTTTATGAAAAAAGTTAAAGTACTGGCTTATGCCATGTTCTTCATCTTCCTGTGCATCGCGCCGATCTTTTCATACGCACAGGAAAGTGCCGCAAGACTCATTGATATTCCAAACGTTGAAAATGACGTCAAGGGCGAGGTCTTTACGAAAGCCCTTCGGGAACTCTTTGAAAGCAAAGGACATATCGTTTTTAATGAAGACGATATGAATAACGCTGCTCTCGAAGCCAATATCCGCCAGGGATACTGGACAGAGCCCGCACTCATCAAAAAAGTCAATCAGCGCGTCCGACACGACGCGCTCATCCACTTCGTCCACAATCCGACAAAGAAAGCAAGCAACCTCGTCTTCTACATCTATAATGCCTATACCGGCGAAATGATGCAGGATTTCGAACTCAAAACGCAGAAAAAAAACAAGCTTTCCGCCGCCGATAAAAAGAAAATTGCCAACGCAATCACACCATTCCTCGAAGAGATCGACCCAGATCTCTACCCGGCCGACATCATCGTCAAAATTATCTCAACGCCTTCAGGCGCCGATGTCATGAGAAATGGCGTCTCCATCGGTAAAACACCCCTCGAGTACTCGCTACCACAGGCCGACACCGAAGAACTCGAACAGTGGGTCCTCACATACCCTGGACGCGAACCCGTTATGCAGAACGTGAGCCTCGCCCGCTCAGCCACCTATAACGTCAACGTCCCCAACATCACAGAAAGCGACCTCGACACTTCCTTCATCGGAAAAGTTAAATCCGGATTCGGACGACCCATTCTAAGCGTCGGTTTCAACGCAAGCCCAACCATCCGTCAGCTCAAATCCCATGATGGCGAAGGAAAAGACGTCTTCAGCTACAAAACGCAGGTCTTCGGAACTTACTCCTTCGACCTCGCGTTCTTCCCGCTCGCACTCGCCACAGATATCGACTATCTGCAAGGACTCGGTATCGTCGCAGACGTCGGATTCGGCTTCCTCAACAGCACACTGCAGGTCAAAGACGCCGCCTCCGATATGTGCACCGTCGTCAGCGCTGACGGCAATATCTCCACCATCCGCTGCAAAACAAAATACATCCGCGCAAACGTCGACCTCGCCTATCGACTCCTCTTCAACAAAGTTGACGGAAAACTCGATCCAAATGGCATGTACCTCGACTTCCTCCTCGGCTACGCCATGAGCTCCTACACGCTCGACGACAACAGCCTCTACTACGGCCACGCCTATCACGCCTTCCAGCTCGGCTTCAAATTCTCAACCCCGCTCGGTCTCGATGCCTTCCGACTCGACGCAAACTTCAACCTCGACTTCAACGCAAGCAACGGCGGCATGAAACTCATGAAACGTTGGGGCTCCGGAATCGACTCGAGCTTCGGTCTCAGCACGGGACTCGCCTTCGCATACGACATCTGGAAAGGCATTTACTTCCGCGCCGGCTACAACTTCACCTTCTATAACGTCAAATACAAGGGCAACGGCTGCCTCAACAGCGAATGCTCAAGCCCGACCAACGCCGAAGTCAAAGATATGTATCACGAAATCATGCTCGGCATCGGTTACGCACTCTACTAATTCCGCGATTTAACACGCATCAAAAGGGTCAGTTTCACACTGACCCTTTTTTTGTGGCTTTTGGGCTATGGCCGTGCTATCGCTGCGCGATACGCACGGCCTGCTCGGCTATCGCTACGCGATACGCCTCGCCTGCTCGGCTATCGCTGCGCGATACGCCTCGCTTTTCACGATTTGTTGACGCCACAAAACACGACGCCCCTATCACAGAACCGATTTCCATCAACAAAGGATGATACCATGAAAGATTTTCATATTTCCGACGACGCTGTCGCCGCACTTCGTGCACTTAAAGCCGCGTCCCCCGAAGCCAAGCCAGAACACGCGATCCGCGTCTACATGATGATGGGCTTTTGCGGCGGACCACAGTGGGGGTTCATGCTCGATGACTATCACGAAGACACAGATGCCTGCTGCGACTTCGATGGGCTACGATTCATCGTCGAAAACGACCTGCTCGACGCCATGGGCGGACTGGATATCTCCACCGCACCTGCTGAAGACGGCGCTGACTGCTTCCTCGTCACACCGATCGATCCCGATGTACAGGCCTTCTTTGAACAACAGGGGCATGGCTGCGACGGACATTGTGGAAGCTGCCACGGCGGCTGCGGCGGACATTGCCACGAATGTCACGGTGACTGCGACTGCGAACACAATGAATAAAAGTAAAGCCGCGCGGTCTGCACGGCTCAGCACGGTCTGCACGGCTCAGCGCGGTCTGCACGGCTCAGCGCGGTCTGCACGGCTCAGCGCGGTCTGCACGGCTCAGCGCGGTCTGCACGGC
>JAZUKH010000233.1:0-5917 GCA_045643185.1 Myxococcota bacterium
CGTTGTTGTTACTGCCAGCCACTTTGATCGCTTCACCAAGGTTAGAGACCAACGTTCCCTTGCCAGCTTCGGGATCTTCATCATCCTTCGTCGCCATCACAGCAACATTCAGAACCTCCGTCTTCGTCTGAGAAGCCGGCAAACGAATCTCGTGATTTTTTTTCTCGATCGGCTTTTTCAAATTCAGACCAGGTAATTTGACCATGTTGTTTCCTCCCCAACGGTTTAAGCGAGTATCTGCGTTTGACGTTTTCATCAGCTAATTATTCGCGCAACATACTAATTATGTGAGACCCGTGCACGGGATGCAATCATTTTTTCATTTCCTGCGTTACAGTTCGTACAAGCTTCACAATTTGTTATAGCTGTGACGTCGTACCACGTTACGTCACCACCCTTCGGCTTCGGACAAGTCGCGCCCGCTCTCCCAATCTCAGCCTGCTTGCCTTCGGCTTCGCTACGGCTGAGATTTTGAATTTCTGACCCGACAAAGCTTCCTCGGCTCAGATGTAACCAAAAAACTTTAAAAAAAATGTCACGTTTGAAAACTCGACGGCAATATATATAGCGTAAGGAAATAGACTGTGTCTCCTTACGTAACCGATCAACGCTCATCAACGATAAGGAGGATCATCCATGTTTTTCGTCACATTCAGTCCAAAGTTTGCCAAATAACCGCCATTCATGACCAGTTTGACGTCAATCCACACATGTTCAGCTCTGGGGACCTGAACATGCGCGCTGGCTTAAAACTGACTCAGACATAGGCATCACATGGTTGAGCAAGAACAGGCCCGTTGCCCGTCATGTGGTCTTGCGCAAAACAGACTATTCCCCAATAGCTGAGTTGACGCAACAGAGTTTGGCGACATTCTCTGGTCTTTGGCACGACGAACAGTCGACGCGTCAACAAACGCGGCGCAAAGACGAGCAATGAGGCGTTGGCGGACAGGTGTGTCTTCACCATAGCTTGTTGTAAAAATTCGCGGCGGTGGCGGCGGGGGAGGGCCCAACGTAGTTGGGGCGTACTATGTCTTGGGCTCGACAACGGATATACGACATATCCTCACAACTAAGTTGGGGCGAACGACGTATTCCCCACACACAAAAAATTAATACGACAAATTCTCACAAACTTAGTTGGAAACCAACCACATTCCCCTGCCCCATACTATAAAACTAAACAAAATCTTATTTGCCAGTCAGGTCGAAACGATATTTCGCATGAAAAACCGAACTGAGACAAGTAGAAAGCCCGGTTATATTCACATTACAGTCAGTCCTGGGCCCTGCCAGGCGAAGGGGTAGCGACGTATTGGCGATGATGGTAGAGACGCCCGAGCCGGGCGTCTCTACCATCATTCGCTAATAGCCGCGTAGGGGGAGACTTCCCCCTACACCAAAAAACTTATGCGCGTTTGAGGTAACGGCATTCCTTGGTATCGATAACGACCATGGTATCTTGTTCAAGGAAAAGCGGAACCTGAACTTCGAGACCTGTTTCAAGTTTAGCTTTTTTAGTCGCCGCGGTGACCGTATCACCCTTAATGGCAGGTTCGCATTCGACGACCTGGAGAATGACGGTGTCAGGCACCTGAATGCCAATAGCTTCGCCGTCCATCATCATAACGCGGCAATCTTCGTTTTCACGGATGAACTGGAGCTCATATTCAATGGAGTCGCGCATGAGCATAAACTGTTCGTAGGAGCCGTCATTAAGCATGAAGTAGTAGTTTTCACCGTTCTCATTATAGAGATATTGGCAGGGTTTGACTTCGAAGTTGGGCTCTTCGACACGATCAGGGGCTTTGAATGATTCGAGACGAACAAGTTTGGTACGAAGATTTTTGACTTTGACTTTGACGTAGGTGGCGCCACCACGGGCAGTTGGGGTCTGAACGGACTTTTCGACGATCTGGTACGGATCGCCATCAATTTGAATAAGACCACCTTTTTTGAGGTCAATGGCAACGGGCATAAGAAAGCTCCTAAAAATTATATGAATGAAAACGGACGTTCATGGCATAAGCCTGGCCGTCCAAAAAAGACGTAATATTTTAAGTATATCCACAGTTCCCTGCAAGGAAAATCACTCAAAACAGTCGAAAATCGAGAAACGTGATTTTTTATACGACGCTTTGCAAAAAGTATTTGCGAGAATAAAGAAAAGGTGGTTTTTGTTATCTTAAACAGGCGGCCTCCCCGTCTGGGAGGTCATTTTTATTAATCCGTGGGTAAAGGAAAAACTTATGAATGCTGGCAAACTCAAGAATTTTGTCCTTGATACGAACGTGATCCTGCACGATCCACAGGCAATCACCAAATTCGGTTCAAGCAATGTCATCATTCCGATCTATGTCGTTGAGGAAGTCGATAATTTCAAGAAGCAGTTGAATGAACTGGGCCGAGCTGCCCGTCAGTTCAGCCGTACGCTTGATAACTATCGTGCCCAGGGCAGCCTCGCCAAAGGCGTTCAATTGCCGGGTGGCGGCTTGCTGCGCGTCATTCCGACCGAACGTAAGTATCTTCCTACGGACGGTATTTCGACGAGCATCAACGCACCTGACACACTCATCATGGCGACTGCGCTTCGCGTCCAGGCTGAAGAACCAGACATTCCGTGTATCTTCATCACAAAAGATGTCAATCTGCGCATCCGGGCTGACGGCATGGGCCTCAACACTGAAAATTACGAAGAACGCAGTATCACCGTCGATGATCTTTATCCGGGCTGCGCGGAACTCCGCGTCCGTGGTGATATCATTGACGAGATCTACACTTCGCGTGAAGTCACACTCGGTTTCTCGGCATCGGAACACAACGAACTCGCTTACCACTGCGACGAACTTACGGAGCACGGCGATCACGATACGCTGTTCTACGCAAACGAGTACATTCGTCTTGTCGACATAGCCGAAGAAACACACACGGTCATGTGCCGTGTCTTCCCGCAGCAGAACAAACTCGCGTCACTCATCACGACGCGTTCTGGCTTCGGCGGATGCTGGGGCATTAAGCCACGAAACAAAGAACAACACTTTGCGCTTGACTGCCTGCTGGATGACAATATTAAACTCGTCACCCTACTCGGCAAAGCTGGTACAGGTAAAACGCTCGTCGCGCTCGCCGCTGGTCTCCAAAAAGCCAGCGAAGAACAAGCTTACTCAAAACTGCTCGTCGCACGACCGATTTTCCCGCTCGGCAAAGACGTCGGCTTCCTCCCTGGCGGCATCGAAGACAAACTCAACCCCTGGATGCAGCCAATCTTCGATAACGTCGAATTTCTCATGGGACTGAATGAAGAAGACAAACGCCGTGGCCGTCGAAGCTACCGAGAACTCATCGACATGGGACTGCTCCAAATTGAAGCGCTCACCTACATCCGTGGCCGCTCCATTCCAAATCAGTACATCATCATTGATGAAGCGCAAAACCTGACGCCTCACGAGGTCAAAACCATCATTACCCGCGTCGGTCAGGGCACCAAGGTCGTTCTTACGGGCGACCCGTACCAGATCGATAATCCCTACGTCGACGCTGACAGCAATGGTCTCTCTTACGTCATCAACAAATTTAAAGGCGTTGACATCGCGGCAACCGTGACCCTCTCCAAAGGCGAACGTTCTAAGCTTGCAGAACTCGCCTCCAACCTCCTCTAAACGCTTGGTCGATCGCTCGACCTCGTTACAACGCCCGAAACGCCGTTTCGGGCGTTTTTGTTTTTAATAACGGTATCCCAACGCCCAAGATATGACTTAATTTTTTAACATTATATCTTGCAACTCACTGCATCGTTGGCTAATAATTGTTCGCGTTTTTTTACTGTGCAGGAAGATTTTCCTGTTTCTTGTCTTATTTCTGGTCTGTGGTGAGTTATTAGACCAAATTTTTGAGGTGTATTTATGAAAAAGTACGTTCTTGCGCTCAGTATCTTGACTGCTTTTGCGGCTTTTGGCTGCAGTGACGATTCCGGTAAACACGACGATGAACCGTCGTGCGGCAACAAAGTGCTTGATGCTGGTGAAGTTTGTGACGGTAACCAGTTCGCTGATGGTAAAAAGACCTGTGACACCGCTGTCTGCACGACAAGCTGCACGGTAGATGCTTCCAGCTGCCAACAAGCCACGGACGACAAAGATAAAGATAAATGTGCCAACTTCGCCGTTCACTGCGATGGAAACTCGCTCGTCACGTGCAAAGCCGAAGACGGCTCCGAAATTAAAACGGAATGCACTGGTGATAAACCCGTGTGCAGCGACACCGAAAAAGCTTGCGTCGCCTCGTCGGACAACGACGACAAAGACAAATGTGCCAACTTCGCCGTTCACTGCGATGGAAACTCGCTCGTGACATGCAAAGCCGAGGACGGCTCAGAAGTTAAAACGGAATGCACTGGCGATAAACCTGTCTGCAGCGACACCGAAAAAGCATGCGTCGCCAAATTGAATGTCGAAGACGGCATCTCGTGCAAAGATGCTGTCATTGTGACCTGCATTGACGGAGAATGCATCGAAGAAGACTGTGCTAAGAACACCAACGGCGATGTGGCTTGCCGCGAAATCAAAGGTGCTGATGATAAAGTCGCCGATGCCACGTGCTACAATCCCAACGAAAAAGAATCATGCGACGGAAATATCTATAAATACTGCATTGGCGACGAGTGCGAAATTGAAAATTGCGCCGAATCTGGACAGGTCTGCTCCGACGCAAATGGCGAAGTCAAATGCGTTGATTCGAAGATTGAGACCGCCTGCGGTAACGGCATTATCGATGGCGATGATGAGTGCGACTATGCAGGTGACAAAGCGATCTTCCTGTTCGGTGCAAGCGCATGTCATGATTGGATCCCCAGCTTTGACAAAGGCGAAGTCGCCTGCGACAAAGACACCTGCAAAGTCCTCTATGGCAACTGCAAATCTTCAGTCGTTGAAAAATGCATTGATGCTAACACCTATGCCGTCTGCCCTGCTGACGCGCCTGAGCAAGAATGCGAAACAGAGCCTTGCGGATCTGGATTTATTTGTGAGGAATCTCGTGACGGGAACACGGGGTACACACAAGCTGGATGCATTCCTAATTCTGAACAAGATTCAACCGGATGTGGTGACGGCGTTGTTGATTTTACAGCCGGTGAAGCATGTGACCCAGGTAATGCAACGCTTCCACCGACCTTCCGTTATGGTGACACCTGCGCAAAATACGGCAAAGTTGGTGAGCTCAAGTGCACAAGCGAATGTAAACTCGATTCGTCGGATTGCTACGATGCGAGCGAAAAAGAAACCCAGTCCTACGTATTGCCGGTTCAATCCACGAGCAATCTCTCAACGCTCACCAATGATGGAATCTTGAGCATTCGCGGCGGTTTTGAAACTTCCGAAGCGACGGCGGATATCGATGACAATGCCTGGATTATTGGTGGCTGGGGCACGGCCAACAATACGAACTTCAATGATAAATACATTCAGATCACGCCGAAAGACAATGATATCTCTGACACACTTTCTGCTTCGATCAGATTCCAGGTCAAACGCAATAACGAGAATGGTCCCAAGTCCGTAAAGATCGCTCTCTATAACGATGGCACCAAAATTGCCGAATCCTCCGCTTACGAAGTCACGACAGACTACAACGATGTTTTGTTTGACATCAAAAATGTTGCTCAATACGATAAACTTTCGTTCCGTATCAGCGCTTACAGTGCCGCAACGTCGAAAGGCACGATGACGCTTAACAACATCAGCATTTGGACGTCCAAAGCCGTCAAGTAAATTAAACTCGTTCGAGGCTATGCCTCGAACAGCACTTTAAGTTACAGACTCAGTCCAAACCCCAACAAAAAAAGCCCCGATGAATTTTCATCGGGGCTTTTTTGTTGAGGTTCATAATCGACCTCTGGTGATTTTCAATAATCACCAGA
>JAZUKH010000234.1:0-6662 GCA_045643185.1 Myxococcota bacterium
GCGGGATCGTGAACATGACGATGAACGGCTCACGATAGGATTCAAACTGCGAAGCCATGACCATGAAAACGAGGACGATCGAGATCATGAGGGCATAAGCGAGGAATTTGAACGAATCCTGGAAATATTCAGCCGTACCGGAAACGCCATAATACCAATCGACGCCTTTATCGCGATCGATCGCCATCTGTTCCTGCAGATAAGTTTCGAAGCCATCCAACGTGGTACGCATATCCTTCTTCATCGTTTTGCCGGTGACAGGATCGGTATAGGAGTTGGCGAGCGTCAAGCTGACTTTCTGGTAACGTTCCTGGTTTTTACGATCGATCTGGGTCGGAGCGAGGTTTTCGTAGACGTGAGCGACCGTGCCGAGGGGAACGATGGCGCCAGAGCTAGTCTGGATCGGCATATTTTCGACTTCGTGAATATCGTTACGGAACGATTTGTCGTAGCGAACGACGATATTGTATTCGTCGCCTTCGTCGAGGTAGTGACTGGCTTCCACACCACGGAAGAAGATCGTCACGAGCGTCGAGACCATGCTGGTGTTCAGACCGAGCTCAGACATTTTTTGACGGTCGTAGTCGATCTGGATCTGCGGTTTCTGTTCGTCGACAGAGAGCTTCACTTCGGAGATGTCGGGGCGCGTGAGGGCAAAACGTTTGATGCGGTTTGTGATCTGACGCGTGACCTGAATATCGTCGTAATAGATTTCAAGGTCGATATCGCCGCCGCCGCCGCCGCCGCCAGGGCCGCCACGGCCGCTGACCTGGTAAGTCAGACCCGGCACGTCTTTGAGTGCCGCACGCGTTTCATCCATAATGTCATTGATGCTACGATCACGGAATTTGGGCTTGACTAACGGCACACGAATCGTTGCCGAGTTGACACCAGCCGAGAACATCGCACTAAAACCACTGTCGGACGAACCGGCATCGATCGAGATCATCCTGCGTTCCTCAGGAGGAACGACTTTTTCGATGATCGACTTCACGTCCTTCGCAATATTATAGGTCGTGCGCGCATCCGTGCCCATTTCGGTCTGGATCTTGACCTGCATGAACGAGTCGTCTGAAGTCGGCATGAATTCCATCGGAATCTTGGTGAAACCCCAGCAGGACAGAACGAAGAGCGCGAGAACAAAGATCGTGACGAGCCAACGGAATTTGATGCATTTACGCAGGAATTTCTCATAACCGGAACGCATACGATTCATGAAAGACTTCTTTTCATCTTCATTCAACGCATTCAGATCATCGACTTCAACGCCAGAATTGCTTTTGACGGTTTTATCAAATTTCGGGCTCTTGAGGAGGTAATACGAGAGCATCGGGACGAAGGTAACGGCAACGATCAACGAGATCGTAAGCGCACCACAGATCGTCAAAGACATATCGCGGAAGAGCATACCGGCGATGCCAGGCACAAAAAGGATCGGCACGAAAACGGCGAGCGTCGTCAACGTAGATGCCGTAATAGCCATCATGATCTCTTTGGCGCCCTTAACACAAGCCTGGAACGCGGTATCGCCTTCTTCACGGTGACGGAAGATGTTTTCGAGCGTCACGATGGAGTTATCAACGAGCATACCAACTGCGAGCGACAAACCGGCGAGCGACAGAACGTTGAGCGTCATGCCCATTTCAGCCATAAACGCGACCGTGCCCATCAACGAAGTCGGAATAGCGGTCGCAACGATCAACGACGTCGTCACGCTGCGGAAGAACGCGAGCAAGACGAAGAAAACGATGATAACAGCCAGAACGACAGTCTCTTCGAGGTTGCTGATGGACGACTCGATGAACTCGGACTGGTCGTTGATCAAGTTCCAGGATAGACCAGGTTCAACAGAGATCGCATCAGGAATCTCAGCAATAAGATTCTTGGCAGCTTCGACCGTGTTGGCGCCCGACTGCTTGCTGGCGATCATAAGGACTGAGGATTTGCCGTTGACTTCCGTAAAACGACGCGATTCTTCGACGGTATCTTCAATCTCAGCAACGTCCTTGAGTCGGATCGGGATCATGCGTCCCTGGTCATCGGCGCCGGCGCTCAACAGAATTTCGCCAACCTCTTCGACGGTGCGGAATTTACCCGCCGTCTGGATGTTCAAGTCACGTCCGGATGCTTCGATATAGCCACCGACAGACTGGGCGTTTTCGGCTGCGACCAACTGAACGATCGTTGCAGCTGAAATGTTGTAGGCTTCGAGTTTTTGCGGGTTCAAACGCACGTGGATCTCACGAAGTTCACCACCACCAATTTCGACCGACGAAATACCAAGAACACGTTCAAGACGAGGCTGAATACGGTCTTCCGCAATTTTACGAATATCGGAAGCAGGCATATCGCCCGTCAGGTTGAACATGACGATCGGCTGCATGGACGGGTCCATGGCGATGACCATCGGCGCTTCGGATTCATCCGGAAGCGTACCCTTGACCAGGTCGAGCTTATTTCTCGTATCGATCTCGGCCTGATCCATGTCGTAGCCCCAGTCAAATTCCAGCATGACCATGCTGACATTCTGTTTTGAGGTCGACATGACGTTTTTCACGCCCGTAACCGAAACCGAGGTCTCTTCGATCGGTCTCGAAAGGAGCGTTTCAATATCGGCGGGGCTCGCTCCGACGTACGTCGTCACTACGATGATGTACGGGATATCCATATCAGGATAAAGATCGAGCTGCAGCCGGAAGAATGAGAAAATACCGAACGCAATGACGAGGGTGTAAATCATCGTCATCGTTACACGGTTTTTTACGGAATACCCGGGTAGACTCATGATTACCTCTTCTAAATATGAGGAAGGTCAAAACGAATAACGCAACGCAGACGCTGCGGGTTCGCATAACGACAATTATCGAGTGATTTTTATTTCATGCCCTATCCATATTGGACAGGCTGCCAAATTTCATTCTTAATCACAAAAAAGGCGCGCAGGAACGGCGGAACCCGAGCAACTGCGCGCCTTTCAAGACAATGCGATAGTCAAAAAAATGATTAGGACTCCGTGTTGGCCTGCGGAGCTTTTTCTGCAGCCGGTTCGGCAGCCGCAGCCGGTTCAACAACAGCAGCCGCATCAGCTGCAGCAGCCGGAGCAGTCGCTTCGACCGCAGGTGCCGCCTGATTCTTGGCGACAGCCGGTGCCGAAGCCGAATTCGTGTTCTTATTGACGACATGGTCGCCGTCTTTCAACGAGTGATGACCACGGGTGATCAGTTTGTCGCCAGCCTTGAGGCCGCTGATGATCTCGACGATGTCACCGCTGTATTCACCGACTTCCACGACACGAGCCTCGGCCGTATTGTCGTCTTTGAGCACGTAAACGCGGCGCAGAGACTGGCCGGTCACCTGCTGCGCGAGCAACTCAGGTTCGAGGATGAGCGCCGTCGGCGGCACGACAATGGCGTCGTTCGTCGTCTCAAGACTGAGCTCGGCACGCGTGTACATACCCGGTTTGAACTTATAAAGTCCGTTCGATTCGAGCTTGACGTTCGGGAATTCCGCTTCGATCGTATTCGTACGCGTCGCCGCATTGACATACGGCATGATGCGCGTGATCTTGGCCACGACGACTTCGCCGGGGAACGCGTCAAAACGAAGACGAACATCCTGACCCATGCTCAAATACGGCGTATCGCCTTCGTTCACGTTCAACGTGACTTTGAGCGTCGCAAGGTCGTTGAGGATACAAAGCGGCATCGCCGAAGAAGCAATGTCACCAACTTCCGAATTCTTGTTGCTGATAACGCCGTCGATCGGCGCAATCACACGGGCATAGTCCAAACCGAGTTTGGTCTGTTCCTGCGTCGCAAGCAACTGCTGTTTCGTGGCGAGCAGCGTCGTCACACCATCCTGGGCCTGATCGTAGTTCTGACGGCTCACGATGTTCGATTCATACATGCTCTGAACACGCTTCAACTCACGTTCAGCCGCTTTCAGCTGAGCGTCCACGCTCTTGATCTGGGCATTCAGGGCATCAAGACCTTTTTTGGACACTTCGTTGCGGATCTCCGCAATGATCTGGCCTTTCTGAACGAAGTCACCGTTCTCCCACGGGTACTTCAAAATACGTTCGCTTGCGAGCGGAATGACCTTGACACTCTTGGCCGCGGCAACATTACCAACATAAGCACGCGTACGCGTAAAACTGGAGGTCGTGACCAGCTGCGTTTCAACCGGGATCTCGAGGACTTCGTCACTCATGGCTCCGGAACTTTGCTCCTGCGTGTCGCAGGCAGATAACAGAAGAGAGGCAGACAAAATCATGGCTGCCAAAAGACTGAATTTACGCATGTTAGCGACTCCTTATATCTGACTTAGTATCTATAACAGATGACAGACATCTTTTCCCCCAAAGGGACGTTTAGCGCGATTTTGTGAACATTGCAACCACTAACACCTACATGTGTCTATTTCGTGGTCCGCCGTAGACGAACACCTAACCCTTGGGGTGCGCGCCTTATTCCCTCCGACGAAAAAAAATCGACTTTTTTGCCAACTTTTGGACGAAATGACGTGCGCGTCCCGTGCGCAAAACAAATTCCTATATGCCGTCATGTCTTCCCAAAACCGACATTGCGACCCATGGTCGCAGAAGCTGTGACTTATGCGAGTTTTTTGATAATTGTGCAAACAAATTTCACGATAGAAAATCCAGATTTTTTGCGTGTCGCATGCACGCTATGAGCATGTCGTCTGCACGGCAGTTTTTGCGTGTCGTATGCGCGGGCTAGTTCGCTTCGCTCACTACGCCCGACGCGCTCGCCTATTTGGCATTCGCCAAATACGGCGAGCCTAAAGCTGAACAACGTGGATATTTTCAAATCGGCGTGAATATAGCTGACAACGCGCTCAATTCTATGAACATCGTGTGGAATGACGCGTCAAAAAGTGCTATGAACGCGCGCCGACCTGAACTGGTCACGCAACGTGTTCACGACGCGCCAACATGGCGCTTTACAATAAGGACTTGTTGAATATGAAATTGACGAAACTTGCTCTTTTGTTCGCCGCAACAGCCATGTTTGCCCTGGGATGCAGCGACGACGATTCGAACGACACCAACCAGACACAGACAGGCGACCAGAAAACAGGCGACGACCAGAAAACAGACGACGACAAAAAGACAGACGACAAAGTCGAATGCACAAAGAATCTTTGTATGGTCGAATGGGCTGATCACCAGGAAGACAACAGTCTTGAACTCGGTCCCGAATACAAAATCTGTAACAACGGCAAATGGGGCGAAGATGCGTCATGTCAGAACGGCCAGATCTGTCTGGACGGCGGCTGCGTTGACGCCTTCGAAGTCAACAGCAAAGACGCCTGTTACGTCGATCCCACCGATACGAGCAAAGGCTCACAACCCGTCGGCTATGGCAAATGCACGGCGAATGGCAACAACGCCATCGTCTGCGGTTCCAAAGGCGCGCTCAAAGTCTGGACCTGCCTGCAGCCCTGTTCGGATGGCGCAAACGGCATCGTCAACTGCCCCGACGAATTGCCTGAGGAAGAAAAAGTCTACGAATGCAACCCGAAAGAATTCAAAGTGTCTTGCAGCGCTGACGGATCGACCGTCACCGTGTGCAAAAAACACATTGTTACCGAGTGGAAATGTGCCAACAATGACTGCAGCGTAAACGCCGCCAAAAACGAGATCACCAAGTGCACACACGAAGACGAAACCGGTGCACTCAAAGTCGGCGGCAACATCGGTGATGCCTGTTCCTATTCCGATTACCAGGAGAACTGCGGCACGGGCGCCTTCGGTGACTATGCCGTCAAATGCTACGGCGGCAGCGTCGATATCGTCCCCTGCGGTTCCTGCAAAACCACCGCGGGCTCCAAAACCGTCACCTGTGATGGTGAACCGACTTGTGATGCCTCGGTCGACGTCGACCCGCACTGCGAATATGACGGCAAAATCATCACTTACTGCACGAACAATAATGTTTGGGAGATCGCCGCTTGTGACAACTGTGACGGCTCAAAAGACAGCATCATTGCCTGCATGATGAACTAGATTCGCAGAACGAAACGCGGTCCTTCTTCGCCCAACTCGCCGTTGGGCACAAAGCCAGCTCGTTGGAGTACGCGCTGAGACGCCTCATTCTGCGGCTCGGTTTCAGCTTCGACGCGCGTCACAGCTGGCTGGGATGCCGCCCAACGAGCCATCGCCGTGACGGCTTCGGTCATATAGCCTTGGTGTTCAAATTCAGACGAAAGACCGTAGCCGATCTCGACGCAGCCATCGTCGGAAATACCTTTAAATGACAGATTACCGACAACGACCTCGTGATCCTCGCGAAGCACCATGAACCAGATGCCATACCACATTCGCAATTCGGGATGCTGAAGACAGCCATCGAGCATTTCGGAATAAGCCTGTCGAAGTTCAGCCACAGGCTCGTGCTCAACAAACGTGCGCATTTCTTCGTCCGTAGCCAGGTAAATATCCAGTCGTTCAGTCTTGATCTCGTCCATGCGTGTACCTTTAAAATCATTCCGGTTGGTACACATGTTCGAAGCACAGCCTGCTAAGCTTCGACATGTTATTGCTCCTTAGCAGTGGAGAAAGTTTTAATAGAGAGCACATGAACGCAAAGCGTTCGAAGCGCGTGTCATAAAACGAAACTAAAAGCGCCAACAGTATGAAA
>JAZUKH010000235.1:0-9757 GCA_045643185.1 Myxococcota bacterium
CATCGTCATGGAATACGCCCAGGGCGAAACCCTTAGCAAATTCCTGAAACGCAATGGTCCGCTCAACTGCGACACATTTTTACCCATTGCCGTTCAGATTCTCAAAGGCATCGGCGAAGCGCACAAGTTGAACATGATTCACCGCGATATCAAGCCGGCGAACATTATTTTAAGCGAACTTGAAGGCGAAAAGAACTTCGTGAAGATCCTCGATTTTGGTCTCGCCAAACTCGCTCAGGGTCAGGAAGACGTCACGAAGGAACAGCAGCTCGTTGGCAGTGCCTCGTACATGGCGCCAGAGCAGATCCTGAAAGGCCAGTCCGACTCACGGACCGACGTTTACGCGTTGGGCATCATGTTCTACCAGATGCTTGCAGGCACGAAACCGTTCGTCGGCCAAAATGACAACATTATATTATATAAGCATGTCAATGAGACGCCTGAACAGCTGAACACGCGCCTCAAACCCGAACAGGAAATTCCGGACACGCTGTGTGCCGTCATCATGCAGGCGATGTCAAAAGACGCTAGCAAACGTCCGCAGGACGCGTTGTCGTTCCTCAATGCGATCTCCATAGCCTTGGATGCGCCGCAACTGCGCGCCGGATACAGCTCGATGAGCCTTGGCAAAGTCGATCTTCAAAAGCTGTCGGAAGAAGCCGATACGCATTGCATGGGTGCACAGTCTGGTCCTGTCGACAATGACGTTTCTCATCCATCTAGTGTTTCGGGCCAATCGGGACGCGTCAGCCTCAACAGCCTTTCTGGTGTTTCTGGCGTTTCTGGCATCACAGGTCAGCCCCTCCAATCCGGCCAATTCGTCGGTCTTGATAATACGAACACCTATAGCGGCGTGACCAATCCGTCTGGTGTTCAATACATTCCCGGCAACACGCTCATTCAAGCCGCCGATGTGCTTGAAGTCATGGCGCGTCAGGACAGAAACAAAGACAAACGTTTCTTTGTGATGATCTTCTCGATTCTTGTCATTGTTGGCGTGCTCATCGTGGTATTTATCGTCGTCAATAAGAAAGCGAATGACGAAAAACCGGCGACGCCCACGATCGTCGTCAATCAGACCGACACGCAGAGCTATTTCCAAAAGATCGAACAAAACATCGCAAACGGCGACATACAGACGGCCAGCGTATTGCTGACGACGCTCAAATCCGACCCGAATCGTCCGCGCAATGTCGAAACCGACGAACGCATCGCCAGACTCGACATCCAGCTCCAGGTTGCTGACTTGCTCATCCGCGCAGAACGCCAGGTCGATAGCGGCAACCGCGAAGAAGCGCGTAAGCTCTATCAGAACGTTCTCGACCTTGATGCCGGCAATGTCAAGGCTCAGGAAGCGCTTCGTCAGATCAAAGAAGATCTTAACCGCGTCGGCTCCGTCACATTCGATTTCTATCCCGATTCTGACATTCAAGTCTACATCGACCATGAATTGCGCGGCACGATCCCCGGAACGCTTGATCTGCCTCCAGGGTCACACACGGTACGCGTCACGGCCGACGGTTACAACGAACTCAATCAGGATTTCACCATCAAAGCTGGCGAATCCCTCACGCTTTCGCTCAAACTCGATAAAAAAGCCTCCGACAAACCTAGAACCTCTGGCAGTTCCGGCGGTTCAGGTTCTTCTGGTGATTCCGGCGGCCTGCTCCTGAATGGCGGCAAGAAGAAATCCGGTAAATCGGGTTCCAAAACCAAAAAATCGGGCGGTTTGCTACTCTAATTCTTTTTTGCTAAGATCTAGCGTCATTGACGCTAGATCTCCTTGTGTCAACCAAACATGCGCCTATTTATGAAACACTTCACGCTTGTTTTACTGCTGACCGTTTATTTGTTGCTCGCTTCGGCCTGTGCCAAGAGTCCTGAATACGTTTTGCTTGATTCATTCGACGATATCGAAAGCATTATGCGCGACAACGTCGAAGATCCTGATACGCTCATTCAAAAATTGAATGAGTATAGTGCAGCGCATCACGACGACTGGCAAAACATGATCAACAAATTTGAAACGATCGGCGAAGAAAACGTCACGCGAGCCCTTGATCAACATCAGGAACGCCTGCGTCAGACGCTGCTCAACATCGTCAATCTGGATCTCGAGATCCAGGATAGACTACAAGACGATCCTGTTCGCATGACGGCTTATCAAAAAGCTATCCATGACCTTTCACAATTTAGAAACTATTATATATGATCGAAAAAATCCGCCTCGACGACTGGCTCGTCCAAAATGGCATCATAGAAAACAAAAGCCAGGCGCGTTCCATGATTATGGCCGGGAAGGTCATCGTGAACGGCAAAAAAGTAGACAAAGCTGGTACGCCCACTCGCTTGGACGCCGAAGTTGAAGTCATCGGCATTCCCGGCAAATACGTCTCTCGTGGTGGATTCAAGCTCGAAGGCGCACTCAATGCCTTCACCGAATTAAACGTCGCAGGCAAGATCGCCCTCGACATCGGCGCATCGACCGGCGGTTTTACCGACTGCCTCCTGCAACGAGGTGTCGCAAAAGTCTATGCCGTCGACGTCGGTTACGGCCAACTCGCCTGGAAACTCCGCGAAGACCCACGCGTCATCAACATCGAACGCACAAACTTTCGTTACTGCGAACCCGGTTTCTTTGCCGATCCCATTGAACTCGTCGTCGCTGACCTCTCGTTCATTTCACTCGAAAAGATTCTGGAACCGCTCAAAGCCCACCTCGCTCCTGAAGCTGACTGCGTTATGCTCATTAAACCCCAGTTTGAAGTCGGTAAAGACGAAATCGGCTCGGGCGGCGTCGTCCGCGACAAACAAATTCGTGCCAACGCCATCGAACGCGTCATTGAAACAGCCAAAGCTTACGGCTTCGCCCTCATTAACGGCGCTGACAGCACCCTGCCCGGCGCCAAAAAAGGCAACGTCGAATACCTGGCCTGGTTTCATTGGAACAAGTCCAAAGCCCCTGAATCACCCATCACACCGACTGAAAACAATGCCAATGCTGAAAAACACACGCTGTAAGCAGTGGTAGCATTTTGAATTAATTTTTACATAAGCCTAATAAGCTTATTGTCTGAATGAAAAAAGGAGATTGATATGAAACTATACAGACTAGTTGTGATCTTTCTTTGCTCAAGTTTTTTATGTGCTTGCGGAAACGACGCCACCAACGATGATCTTGGTAACGAGAACAATCCTCAAAACCAGGATTCGGACAAGTCATGTAATTATACTCAGGCGAAATGCAACGCCGATGGCACTGCCCGGCTCACATGTGTAAACGGAAAAGAGAACAGTCAAACATGTCAATGCAAGAACGGCGTTTGCGAGACACCGTCCGATCCCAAGCCGACCGACAATGATTGTAACTATACCCAGGCGAAATGCAATGCCGACGGCACTGCTCGACTCACATGTGTAAACGGAAAAGAGAATAGTCAAACGTGTCAATGCAAGGACGGCGTTTGCGAGACCACAAACTCAAAAAGCATCGGTTGGTGTCGTATCATGAATGGTTCGACGAACATTGATGTGACGCTCGGCAATTCGTCTGAATCCATTTATGCCCAAGCATTCGTTGAAGGATGTACGAATTACCAAAATCATTGTGCTACACTTAGAGCACAAGTTGGTTTTGGACAATCTACGCAAAATCTGGCGAGTGATTTCATTTGGTCTGATGCTACGATCAATCCGCTCTACGATGGCAATGGCGGCACTGACCACGACGAGTTCATGGGTAACGTGACACCCAACTATTCCGGCACTTATAGTATCCTTTACAGAATGTCCCTTGACAATGGCCAGACGTGGACTTACTGCGATACGAGCGATAATACCGATTTCAATGCATCTGACGCGATCACGATGAATGTTAGCAATCCTTCAGAATCACCCAAATCGATCGATCATTGCCAAGTGAATTATCCCTCCTCAACCATAGTAACGGTTAATAAGGAATCGGAGCTCATTTTTGGACGCGTCAAAGTCGCAGGTTGTACAGGCACTGAAAGTGGTTGTAACGGCGTCATCGCTCAGTTAGGCTATGGTGACAAAAATAAAGCGCTTAACGAACTCAATTATGTTCCCGCAGTCTTTAATTCGTTAGCGAACCATGATGGTGAATATGATGAATTCATGACAAGTCTTACCCTAAACTATAGCGGGGATTTTGCCTACGTCTATCGTTTTTCAACGGATAATGGCGCCTCTTGGACTTACTGCGATACAGAAGGTATCGCCACTGACCTCAACCATGCTGGTCAGCTCAAAGTCGAGGAACCTCAAAACAATTACGGTACTCAATGGTGCCGCTTCCAGTATGTTGATGATAATCCGATCGAATTTTGTTCTGACAAAAAGAATTATTATGCGCGCGTGCGCGTCGACGGATGTACCGGCAATGGCGGTCAATGCGATTCTATGATCGTACAGATCGGTCACGCGCCTGAAAGCGAAACGGATCTTAATAAATTTACGTATGAACAGGCCTCCTTAAATTCAGGATATATTGATGACAATTTAAGTGAGTATATTGGTATCACAAGAAAAATGCATCCCGTAGGCATACACAACGTGGTATTCAGAGTCAGTACAGATAACGGAAATAACTGGACATACTGTGACAACGACGATGATGATGGCTTCCACCTGGAACATGCTGCCAAAGTCGAAGTCGTTTGGAAAAACTTTAGCAGCTACACTTATCGTTATGATGCCCACACAGACTGGATCGACGTTGACACTTCTAACCGGGGGACAGATGGGAATTATGATACCTATTTTATAGTCAGCGCAAATAAACCGTTTCATACTTCGGTTGAGTATCTTATTACAGGTGTGAGTGAAACCTACTTACAATGTCTTGAACCTTATATCTGCTACCATCAATTTGGACCATACACGTATCATTTAGATGATTATATTTGCAGCACACCAGAATTCGTCTCTCATGAAACAAGAGATGTCCAAGTCGACGGGAATGGGTCTGCTTATGTCACACAGCATGTACTTAAATATAAATCCACGCTCACGTTACCATCAAATTGGTATACTGTCAGTTACGCTTTTAGATTTAATAGTACAGAAATGTGGTATAACCAAGAACTTTATTTTCATTTTATAAATCCTGGTGATTATTATTAATTAACATCGTTGAGACGTTCCGCATCGTTCTGTTTCGCGGAACGTTTCGATTCCGTTCCACACATCTCCCCACCTTTTGTCTAGCACGACGTCAGAACCAGCTAGGCGAAGGGGGGTTAGTGGCGTTCCGTCGTCTATCGGAACAGCTATTTTGATTGCGCACGATTATTCCAAAACCTATAATTCACTTTACTTATTTTGGAATGGTTCCAAAATTGTTTAAATAGAAATTTTATCCTCCAAGGAGCCTCATTATGAAAAAACTGACATTCATCCTTCTCCTTTCGAGCCTCGTGTTATTCGCCTGCAATAAAGAGGATCAAATCAATTCCTCAACAGAATCAGGCGACGTCGTTCTCGTACCGGAAACCCCAGATGCCAATGCTAAGGATTCCAATGCTCAGGCCCCTGAAGCAAAACCTGAAGAAACTCAACCTGTCGTCATTGACCCCGACGTCGCCAACAACGCCAATGACAATGACGTCCCTGAAGGCTACGTCTGTCCGGAAGTCCATCTCCCGGATAGTGGCTTCCCCAGCTATGGTTGGGGCAGTGCAGGCAGCGGTGCTAAGGTAGCCGCAACGCCATCAAGAAAAGCCTCCCCAAAAGCCTCCGCAGGGAAGGCTGCCCCCGCTATGCAAATGGAAATGGTTGAGCGAGCGCCAGCGGCTATGGCTGCGCCAGCATACGCAGGAATGGCCATGCCCGAATTCAACACCGAAGAATTCACGACTTTCGCCCCCAACACCTTCATGAGCGTCACAGCATCCCCGCTCTCGACGTTTGGCGCTGACGTCGATACCGCGTCCTACGGCGTTTTCCGCAAAAAAATCAACGATCGACGAAAACCCGAAAATCTGCCGCTCCGTTCCGAGGAAATGATCAACTATTTCCACTACGATTACCCGCTTCCCACCGCCGATCAGCCTTTCGCAGTTTCAGCTGAACTCGCCGTGACGCCCTGGAATGAAAAGACCAAACTCCTCCAAATCGGCGTCCAGACGACCACGGCCAAAGAATATCCGCCTTCGAACATCGTCTTTCTGCTCGATATTTCCGGATCGATGTGCAGCGATGACAGACTGCCACTGCTCAAAAATGCCTTGCTCAACATGCTGCCCGAAATGTCCGGCAAAGACCGCATCTCGATCGTGACCTATGCCGGCTCGCAAACCCTCGTCATCGACGGCGCTTCACCGACTTACTGCCGAAGCCAGCTCGCCCAGGCGCTCGAAGGCCTCAACTGCGGCGGTTGGACCGATGGCGGACGCGGCATTCAAATGGCCTACGAAACCGCCGAAAAACACTTCATCAAAGGCGGCAATAACCGCGTTATCCTCGGCACCGACGGCGACCTGAACGTCGGCACGACGAGCACCGAAGAACTCACAAAACTCGTCGAAAAGAAGCGCGATTCCGGCATTTTCCTCTCCGTACTCGGCTTTGGAACCGGCAACTATAAAGACGCCAAACTCGAATCCGTCGCTGATCACGGCAACGGCAACTATCATTACATCGACACGATTCTCGAAGCCCGCAAAGTCCTCATCGACGAACGCGCCTCGACGCTCTTTACCGTCGCCAAGGACGCCAAATTCCAGGTCGAGTTCAATCCGGCAAAAGTCAAGGGCTATCGCCTGATCGGCTATGAAACGCGAAAACTGAACGCCGAAGATTTCGCCGATGATAAGAAGGACGGCGGCGAGGTCGGTTCCGGCCAGCAGGTGACAATCCTGTATGAAATCGTCGAGGCCAATTCGGATGTCAAAGTGCCCGAAGTCAAGACGAAATATCAGCAGCCCACAACCGTCCCAAGCGACGAATGGCTCACGATCAACGTTCGTTACAAAGATCCCGACGCGAGCGAAAGCAAGCTCATCAGTTATCCCGTCGGCGCCGCGCTTCTGGCAACGAAAATGTCCAATAACATGGCGTTTGCCTCAGCCGTCGCGATGGTCGCCATGATCATGAATCATTCCGAATTTATCGGAAAAACCACACTTTCCGACGTCATCAAACAGCTCGACACGGTTTCGACGATCAAAACCGATCCCTATCGCGCTGAATTCATGGACCTCGTCACGCGATTGTCAAAAATGTAAATATCATAATGATATTTAATTTTTATTTTTGACCGCCATTTACGGCGTTGCAAGCAACGCCGTTACATTGGCGGGGCTCGCCTTGAGACGTGCCACGTCACGTCTCTACGGCTCGCCAATGCCGCTATTGGCTTCGCCAATACGCGGCATTTTTCATTTTGACCGCATGAAATGTGTAACGCCACTTAACGCAATGACCTGACCAATTCAAAACGCACAACGTTAAAGTTCCAGGCAAGGTGAAGTGAGAGAGCAATTACGACGACGAACACCGCGACATACAACACAAGGAACCATACACTGAGCCTTTTGCCACGTTCCTGAGCAAAACGCGTGTGTGTATAATACAGCATGCCTGCCATAACCATAGCGGCGCACAGAACGAACAGTGCGAACGCTGGCTGAACCGTGATGAAGAGCCCGACGACGTTCAACATACTCACTCCCGCATTCACGCGACCTAGGGCTGATAGAGGTATTGGAACGGCTGATGCGCATCGTGAAGCAACGCCTCGGTACCAGCTTTAATGGCCTGACCAGCCTGGGCACTGCCTTCAGCGAGCAACGCCTCGACCCAATCTTGCGACGAAGGCGGATAAATGAGTTCAAACGTGTCAGGCACATTCGCTTCTGTTTTCAAATACTCGATGGCGGCGTTCAATCCGCCAAGTTCATCGACAAGACCAGCTTCTTTGGCCTGTTTGCCGCTCAACGCACGCCCATCGGCCAACGGCATGATCTTTTCGCGCGGCATTTTGCGTGCCGTGGCCACCTGATTGATGAACTGGTCGTATAGATCGAGCCCAAGTTGTTCAAAATAAGCACGATCCTGCTTGTTAAACTCGCGATATGGCGACCCGGAGTCTTTCAGATCACCAGTTTTGACCGTATTCACTTTGATGTTAAAGAAATCGAGCAGTTCCGAGAACTCCATGAGCTGCGAAATGACACCGATAGAGCCCGTCAACGTGCCCGGATTGGCAAAGATCTTGGGACCGGCACACGCAACGTAGTAACCGCCACTGGCGGCCATGTCGCCCATAGAAATGGCAACGGGCTTCTTGATCGTCTGAATGGCTTCAACCATTTCCTGACTGGCAGACACGGAGCCACCCGGTGAATTGATGCGAATGAGAATGGCTTTAATGGTGTCGTCTGAATTCATCGTACGAACCGAAGTCACAAATTTGTCAGCGTTTTCAATAACGCCCTTCACTTCGACGACACCGATGTTCTGATCACTCACGCGTACATCACCACCAACTGCCGTCGCGATTGCCGAAACCAAAATAAAAAACGTCAACGCGCCAAAGGCCAAAAACGCCACGATGACCCACAACGCCCGGTTGTCGCTTTTTACTTCAATGACACGCTCTTTCACATTTTCGTCCGACATGCTCAACTCCTTAGCCGTCAATAATCTCACTTAACCCGGTCAACACGCAAAACACGTCCCCAACGACGTTATATGAATGCTGACCTAACCTAATATTATAACAAACGACAGGTAAACACGAAACGATAACCGCACACACTCAGCCATCGAGCACAACGCGTTTGAGCATAACACCGTTTCGTGCTATAATAATGTGTAGTTGTGCTCTCTGCGTCCGGGCGAGGGCAAAAGTTTTTGTTTTTGAAACGAAGCCCTGGTAGACGCAACTGGGGTGTGTTGTGTAGCTTGTTGGGAGGTTTTACGTCATGGCCAAAAAACGTGTGCTGTTTTCGCTGATTACCTGTGTCGGCATGATGATGACCGTTTCGTGTTCGGAAGAAGACATGATGCTCCGAAGTGGAGACGAGCCTGACGCGCGCCCAAGCCAAACGACAGAACCAGGCGACAAAACAGAACCGGGCGACAAAACGGAACCAGGCGACAAAACAGAACCAGGCGACAAAACAGAACCGGGCGACAAAACGGAACCGGGTGGAGAAACAGAACCAGGCGACAAAACGGAACCGGGCGGAGAAACGGAACCGGGCGGAGAAACGGAACCGAGTGGAGAAACAGAACCGTAAGTGTTGCCCGGCAATGGTAACAACGTATATTTGCAAACTGGTTTCATCATGCTCATCGGTCTTGTTTCCAAGACAGCCATCCTCATCACAGAGTTTGCTGTTCAGCATCATGCCGAAGGACATACCATTTTAGAGTCGGCAATTGGTGCAGCCAAAGACCGCTTCCGTCCAATCTTGATGACCGTCATGAGTATGATTATTGGTATGGTTCCACTTGCTATTGAAGCCGGTGCTGGTGCTCGTGGTAACTGGTCATTGGCATACGCCGTAATCGGTGGTATGACAATCGGTACAATCGCATTGTTATTTACTACTCCAGCGTTCTACATTGTATTCCAGACCCTCCACGATAAGTTCACTTCAAAAGATGAAGAAGATGAAGAGATCGAAGAAGTAAAGGACTAAAAACAAAAGCACTATACTTACAATCTAATAAAAACAGGCATTCCAACTTAATGGGATGTCTGTTTTTTTTGCTCCGACGCCCAAAT
>JAZUKH010000236.1:0-3533 GCA_045643185.1 Myxococcota bacterium
ACTCGCTTCGCTCAAACATGCCACACGGCCGTACCAAATTCAGGAACAGTTAAGGCAGATCATCGTAAACTAAATTTTGGAGTCGGCGGCCGCGAACTTGCCTTCGGCTTCGGATAAATCGCGGCCGCTCGCCCAATCTCAACCTGCTTGCCTTCGGCTTCGCGACGGCTGAGATTTTGAATTTCTGATCAGACAATCAAATAACTGGCTGAATATTAACGATGTTTAACGCGCAAATTGGCGTGTAACGAGGTTCAGCGAGGTGCTGTTGCGAACCAGTTTTGAAGGGCTTCGTTGAGTTGTGCTGCGGCGTGTTGATAGGCTTCGTAGGGTTTGCCCATCGGGTCGGGAATCTCGGGGCGTGGTTCATTTAACCAGGTTCCGAGATAACAGATCTTGTTACGAGCAGCGGGACAGAGTGCGAGGCATGCCTCGGCGTGTTCCGGGCTCATGACAAAAATGAGGTCGGCCGCCTGCACAAAGACGGTGCTGAGCGGCGAAGAAATGTGGTGTGTGAGGTCGTCCCCGAATTCGGCGGCGGCACGAATCATGTTGCTGGCCGCAGGTTGGCCGCTGATACGCAGTGTGCCGGCAGAAACGACACGACAGGTTCGTCCGTCACGCGCCATCAGTCGTTCAAAGATCACCGGGGCATAGGCTGAACGACAAATGTTGCCGCTGCAGACGAACAATACGCGTTGCGGCCACGTCGAGGGCATCTGGCGCGTCAGACTGATCTGCGTTGGGCGCTGGGCGCCTTGTGCGCTGGCCACGTGAGGCATTGGCGTCTGGGTGGAGGGCATCTCACGATGTCGATCGATCAAATATCTGAGATGCTCAATGAAATTCATAAACAGCGTCGAAATGAGGTTGTTGGCCCTGCCAGGCGAAGGGGTAGCGGCGTATTGGCAAAGCCAATAGCCGCGTAGGGGGAGACTTCCCCCTCCCGATCTAAACTTCTACGGAAGTTGTGAAATTAATTCGGCATGGGCGCGATCGTCGGGGCTTTCTCGGAGGGCTCGGGCACACGGTCGAGGATCGAGAGGCCTTCGGAATAGTTTTTCTTGGGTTTTTGGCGAAGGAGTTTGTGCTGGTTCGCGATGTTCGTCGTTTTGAGCCAGATCTTAAAGTTTTCGCCGCTCTGGATGTTGTAGTGGTAGTCTTCGGGTTCGGCGACGCCGAGGCTTGACATCTGACGCGTTCTCAGCACGAGGCCGTTGTCGGCGAACGGAAGATTGATAATGTTGCGGCGGTATTCCGGCGTGTATTCAAAATAATGTTCGGCGTTGGAGGGATAGAGTACGCCGAGTTTGAGGCCGGTGTTGTTGATGGCTTTGGCGAGGTCGATCATGGTCTTGTCGCCGGTGAGGTCGCCGCAGACGGGGAAAACGCGGTGATTCTGCCAGAGCTGACGAATGCGCTGATATTGGGCTTCGTCGGTCAGGAAGGATGGCACAGCGACCTTGTTATATTTTTTGACGACGAGTCGGATGCGCTGCTGGACGTTGGAGCGAGCCAGTTTCCATGCTTCGGCGATCTCTTTTGCATTTTCTGGGAAGAGTTCTTCGGCTTTGGCTTTGACGTTGTCGGCGTTATCTTTTTTCCAGAAATCGATGAATGCCTGGATGTTGTCGCAGGTCAGGAAGGCGACGCCGTAAGCGAAATGGAGGTCGCGGATCTTGCGGTCGAAGTCGAGCGGAACGATGACGGACGGGTTTGTCCAACCGGCGAGGAGGTAGACCTGGTCTGTTCCGACGCCGGAGAGGACGCCGCCGATGTTTTGAACGTGAGGATACCAGACGTAATGGGCATTTTCGTTTGAGATCCAGTAGTGTGCATTTCTGACGAGCGCCTCAGGATCTGGATCGTCCCGGATGGCTTTGAAGGCATTTTGCGCCGCTTCGGGCATCATTTTGGAAGGATCGTTGACGTCATTGTTTTGTTGTTGAGTCTGTGCGGCCGGTGCCGCATCCTGAGCCATGGCGGGGAGAGCGCCGAAGACCGTCAGGGCGAGGGCGAGGGATAAGGCTAATTTTTTCATCGAAATTGCTCCTCAAAAAAGCTGTGTTAGCAGCCGCGATAGGTGAAACCAAGTGCCCGAACGGCCTGGCCGTTGAGCAGGTTGCGAGTGTCGAAGATGTTTGATTCGTGCATGACCTTTTTGATGGCGCTGTAATCGATCTTTGCGTATTGCGGCCATTCTGTGGCAATAATGAGCGCGTCAGCGTCAGTTGCAGCCACGACGGGGTCATCGACGAATTTGAACGCTTCATCGGCGTAGACCTTGCGTGCATTATCAAGGCCAACTGGGTCGTTAAACGTGACATAAGCGCCGAGCGCGATGAGCATGCGGGCGAGTTCGACAGCAGGCGAGTTTCTCACATCGTCGGTGTTGGGTTTGAAAGTGAGGCCAAAGAAGGTGATCTTCTTGCCATTTAAGATCTTGAGTTCGTCCTGAAGCTGTCGGATGACGCGCGTTTTTTGAGCTTCGTTGACATCCCATGCCGCTTGAATGATCGGCGTATCGTAGCCGTAGTCGTTCGCGATCTGCAGCAGTGCCTTGGTGTCTTTTGGGAAGCAGGAGCCGCCCCAGCCGAGGCCGCTTTTCAGGAAGTAGGGTGCAATGCGTTTATCCATGCCCATGCCTGCAGCGACGTCGGCGACGTTTGCGCCGAGTTTTTCGCACAGTCCGCTGATCTCGTTGATATAGCTGATCTTGAGGGCCAAAAAGACGTTCGAGGCGTATTTGATCATTTCGGCCGAGGTCTGGTTGGTGCGCAGCAATTTGGTTCTTGGACGGTTGGCGGGGGCGGGCACAGAGGCCGGGATCTCGAACGTCTGATTCAGAAGCGGTGCATACAACTCGGAGAGCATCGCAAACGCTTTGTCGTCTTCGGTGCCGATGACGATGCGATCGGGATAGAACGTGTCGCTGAGCGCACAGCCTTCACGCAAAAATTCGGGATTGGACGCGAAGTGAAGGAGATTCTGATTGCCGCCTCGCCCGGCGACGACTTCGCGAATGCGGTGTTCGATGGCGGCGTTGATGCCGAGCGGTACGGTCGATTTGATGACGATCGTCACGTCATGCGTGGGCATGATGGACATGGCGATGTCTTTGGCCGCGTCGTTGACGTAAGCGAGGTTCGCGTGGCCATTCGGCAGCGAAGGCGTTCCCACGGCAATAAAAATGATGTCTGCATCGTTGATAATCGGTTCGATCGAAGTCGTGTATTTGAGGCGTGAAGTGGCTTTGAGCAACTCGTCCAGGCCGTCTTCGCGGATGGGCGCGACGCCTTTTTTGAGCATTTCGATTTTTTGAGGGTCAATATCGACGCCGCAAACGTCATGGCCGATCCAGGCCAGTGCTGCAGCGGTATTCAGACCAACGTAGCCGATTCCAAGATTGATAACTTTCATATTTTTTGATGCCTTGTGGGGGGGAATGAAGCGGCGCAGCCTGTTGCGCCGTTCTGGATTGAGTTTTTTTGTTGGCGCCGGCTATTCGCGTTCGCGAATACGCCGGACGCGCG
>JAZUKH010000237.1:0-18039 GCA_045643185.1 Myxococcota bacterium
AATACAAAGTTTGGGCGCTATGAACTTCAATATACTTTTGAAGGCCAAACCATGACGATACACGAAGAGCTCGAGCTTCGTCCACAACGCGTCGAGCCCAGTGAATACGCTGACTTTTTCGATTTCTTCAATAGTATTGAAGGCGCTCAACACTTCACAATCGAAATGACACGCTAACCCACATCACACAACGCCATGCAGAAACGGTTTAAGGTTGTGTTTCTGCATGGCACATCCATCACACACGCGTTACGACTTTTCAGACAAACTTTCCCAGTGGGCGCGCACGATCTGAATGATCTGGGGTACTTCATCAACCACGGCCTCGGGATCGATCTTTTCCTCCAACTCATCAAGTTGCTGACGCGCCATGCCTTGCATGCCTGACTTGAACAGACGATGTATATCAACGATCTGTTCAAAGATTTTGCCCGAATCACGAACTTTTCGGAATGTGAAAGGCGTCAGACTCGAACAATTTGCTTGCTCTTCTGTCAAATTCATCGCCGGACTGCACGCACTTAATACGGCACTCACGGTCTCTTCGTGTTCAGGATGATTCAAAGCCATTTCACACAACATCTTGAACGCATAATCATCATCTGGACGAAAACGCTCGATCGTCTGATAAAGTTTTGTCGCTTGCGTAATGTCACCGAGCTTTTGATACAAAATGTCAGCGTATTCACGGAGCGTGTGAATCGCGTACCCCATAGGAATCGACGACTTATGAACATCTACAAACATATCGATTGTAAACGCTTCGCGTTTGATATTGAGGTAGTAACAGAGTTCATCCTGCAGGATATCGAGTAATTCCGTCCACTCATCGTGCATACGACAAACACGTTTGTACAACTCAATCACTGCAAGTTTATCAATGTGTTCATTATGATCCAACAAGTCTCGCAATAGCGTTTTGGCATTCACCAGGTCGTCACGCTCTATGTAGATGGTCGCCAATTTGAGGATATGTTGAGCCTTCAGCGGTGAATTCTGCTCCAGAAGCGGCGTGATCTCATTCAAACACATGATGGCTTCATCAAATTGCTGAGTATCCATATACATCTGAGCGAGCAAGGAAAGAACAGGCTCACTATCCGACCGCGTTTTTCTCAACTTTTCAAGAATTTCGATGGCTTCCAGACGTCGACCAAGGTGTTCGTAATACAACTGAGCGAGCAGTATACGGCACTTATTCTTCTCGCTATCGAGCGTCGCCTTTTCACACTTGCGTTCATAAACAGTCGCTAGTTCAACATACAGTCGTAAAGCCAAATAGATCTGCTCGAGAGCATTGAGCGTCTGCTCGCTCATGGCAACATCTTCACTCAAACGAGACGCGCGTTCCAACCAAGACCTAGCAGATTCCGAATCGTGTTCATCATAGAGATAAATGCAGCCGATTTCCTGCAAAATACGCGGATTACAGGCTTCTTCATCAAGATTTTTCTGCGATTCAATAAGACTCGCCAACAATTTTTGAGTATTGCCACGTCGACGAGCCTTGGCAATGCGCTCAGCAAGCGAAGAGTCTGAATTCTGATCATCTTTTTCGTCGTTGTCGGAATTGTCATCAAACAATTTGAAGTTCAGATCATCATGATACATCAACGTATCTTCTGAATCACTCGACCAATCCATGTGCTCGATCTCTGAACTCGAAACTTCGTCGACGATGGCGTTGATGACCGAATCTGAACTGGACATGATCATAGAAGACAAAGACTGAAATTCGTGAATCTGTGAAGATGTCGATGTCGTTTTCGTTCGAACCAGATTGCTGTCGACTTCGATTTTGTTAAAGTTATCCCCAGAAATACGCTTGGAATCCATTAATTTTCGATTCTCACTAGGCATGTGAACGAATGGCGGAATGAATTCTGGTTTAACTTCGGGATTGATCGGCGTGAGCAATTGAGCTTCATGGTAAAGCTCTTCAGCACGCTTTTCATTACCAAGATGCTGATGGGCTTCACTGGCTTCAAATAAGATACTTTTTCGACTCGTCAAGTCCTTGGTCATGGGCACAAGCTTTTCGAGCACCGCAGCAAGTTCAAAATAACGCTTTTCTTTGCGCAAATAGCGGCGCAACTCCAAAAGGACCTGTCGCGACTCAGGTTGCAACGTCAACGCACGACGAAGCGCCTCGATGATAACATTAGGATCCTCGTTGATGTCTTCGTAAACCTGGATGAGCAATAAGATCTGTTCAACCGCTTCTTCGGGCGGCAAAACATCGATCAAAGACTTTCTAAGTCCAACCTGCTCCGACTTTTGACCACGTCGGCGACAAACATCGATTTCGGCTTGAATAACGCGTGGGTCAAGAGGAGCGATTTCGCGAGCCTGTTTTAGGAAAACGTCCGATTTTTCAACATCATGGATACGTTGATCATAAATATTGTGTAATGTCAGACACACTGAGAGTTCCTGGTTGGGTTCGAGCTTACCAGCATTGTTTTCAAGAAACTTCTGACAGATGACCGCCATTTCGTCGAAGGCTTCGACGAGTTCAAGCTGTTTAAGCAATTTGGAAAGCACGACCAACGAGTCAGGCTGCAACGCCATGTGGTGCTTTAGCGCAATACACTTGGACGGCGCACGGTCGAGTGAGGAAAAAATGCGTTCCAGGGTTTGCACAGCCTCAATGGCGTCATGAAGAGCAACTTGTGTCGCTTCGCGCGATTCGCGCCCCCCAACCAGACGTTCACGCGCCCGACACAGTTCCAAGTCATGCTCACACATCAACAACAGCTTTTCGCAATAAAACGAAGCGTCCTCATAGCGCTCCGACGATTCCATGCAGTTGACGAGGATCTTGAACGTCGGCAAATGATTGGGTTTGGCATCCAACACGTGCATGCACACATTGATGATGGCCTGTAACGGGTCGTTATGCTCAATCATCATGCGAGCAAGGGCGTAGCCATAAGCCGCAGCTTCATCCACGCTCGTAGCATCCAACATGAACTGACGCAAATGGTGGATCGCAAGACTTGTCCCCTTCGCCTCGTGATAGGCATGCGCATAAGCAAGTTTCTCGTCGGTATTACCAAAAGTCTGTACCGTCGCTTTTAAGGCATCAAGAACCTTCACGGCCGCTGCGCACAAATTAAGACGCTCCGAAAGGATCTGAGCATGCGCAATCGAAATACGGATCGTCTCGTGCGGACAACCGGCAAACACCTGTAACATTTGCTGATACAGGTCAAGCAATAATGTATCATTGTGTTCACGCTGATAAATATCACAGAGCATGTTGAGCAACAACGGATCATGCATGCCCGTCTCCGCGCACAGAGCCGACAATTTGAGCGCTTCGTCAAGGACAGGCGCATACGTGTGAATGATGTAAAGCAAACCCACGTAAAGCGGCATCGACAAGTTGGATTTAACATCTTCAAGTGCCTCTTTTGCCACACGTACATCAAGAGGCATTTGGTTAAACATCACAGAATGCAGTTCATCAACATGTTTGAAACGTTCTGCTTTTACCGCTTCACTATCTTGAAGACTGACATGATTGGAAGAAAACATGGGGGAAAACTGAGTATCGCCATAAGACGCCTCATCTTCGGCCGCCACCGGTACTTTTTGGGCGAAGCCCAACATCCCCTGGGCGTTATTTTCGTATTTTTTACGAAGTTCCAGGCACTCTGAATCCCAGGACAATCGATCCTGATAGAGCTCATACGGATGGGATACTGTCGGACGTTGCGTTTTTTCACCCGGCTCGTCGTCATCAAAATCGTCATCGATATCGCTCAAAAGGGCTTCATTCAACGCGTTGGCGAAATCCCAATCATCTTTTCGACGCCAGGACAGAATTTCAACATCCTGGGTCGCAACAGGTTGCGCAGGACTACTCGAAATGTCACAGGTGGCATCATAAATAAAGTTGACGTCGCCGTCCTCAAAACGCACACTGCATGCACCGCCGTCTACTTTAGGCACCTTGTTGAACCCACGCTTAATGGCGATGTCGCCCAAAAACAAGGCGAAGGGATCGATCGTCAAATGGTTATCGGCAAAAGAAAACACGTCTTCGGGGCATTCTAACGCAGCATTGAGAGCCTCAATGATAAAATCGATAAAATGATATCCAAGGTCGATCGTCTCTTCGGAGGCTGTGCCAAACATGACGAGTTTTTGCAACGCAAAGTGCATGCGATTATCGTAGATGCTCTCAAGACGCCAGTGAATGCCCATCACACACATCTTTCGATAGACACGCCAAAGCACGACCCCATTGTCGATCCAGCAGGAAGCACTATCTTCCTCCGTTTCACGCCCTGCGTCGATGGCCTGCGTCAAAAACTGGTTCAAATGATCGCGTGTAAACACAAGATCTAGGTATCGTAACTTGCCTTCCCCTAAATTCTCACTCTGTCCGCGACTCAATTCAATATGAAGTTCACGAATCACGTACTGACTTGAGACAGCGTAGTTTTTCAGACACAGGCATCGATGCTTATCAATGTACCGAACGTTAAACGGAAAAGCAGAATTCTTTGCAACGCGTTTCATAAACTCATCCTTTGATACGTGATGAAAACAAGCGCTGTTATACTAAAAAAGCCACCCTTTTGGGGTGGCTATTTTCGATTTTTTGTTGTGGCTCCCCTTGCCTTTCAAGGACGAAAGAAAAGCTTGAATCTGAAGAGCCTAGGTGAAAACGTCATTAGTAGCGACGATGGCACGTATTTTCGCAATGACGAGCATGATCATCACATATACGGTAGCTGTGTCCAGGAATGGATTTACAATGAGAATTCTCAATATGACATTCGTTGATGCAACGATGTAACGGACTCATCATTGGAGGCGGAGCGACCGGCGTGTAATAATGACGTTCGGGAGGAGGAGGAGGAGGAGGAGGCGCAATGTGCGGTTTCGGCGCAGGCGGAGGAGCCATGTGCGAACCATGATGATCGTCGCACTTACATCCCGGACGACCAGCACATGCACAGTGACCAGGACCAGGACCATGACCAGGTTTCGCACCAGGACCGGGAACCGGCTTACCAGCAGGACCAGGTTTGGGACCAGGACCGTGACCAGGAGGACCAGCCAGTGCTGAACCGGCAAACATAAAAACCGAACCAATCGTCAACAAAATCGTGGCAAATGTTTTCTTTCTCATCGTTTGTCTCCTACATAAGATGATTTAAGTAGTGCTACTACATTTCCGAAAAGCGAAATACAGGCTTTCGCAGAACGGGCTGTATTTGTTGCACGTACCATGCCAAAAGTTTACGAACTCTTATAAAAATAAACAACAAAAATAAGTTCGGTCATCCGATTTTCAGTTACATCTCAGATGGGCATAAACGACCAATTGCCTATTATTTGAGGCGCGGCTATTTCATACGCCGCGCCCGCGCCGCTTCTCCCTCGCAGGAGACGCAAAAAATTTGCGTCTCTCCGCTCGGTCAATACGCGCCGCGTTTTTCTTATTTACGACACAACTTGTTTGTTTCGCTCGACTGAGTTGTTACGATTGTCAGGATTGGTATCTCTTAACCTGGATCTGCACACGACACTTAACGAGCAAATCCGAAACTATGCCTGGAAACAAAAAACAGGATGTTTCCAGGCAACCGGCTTAATTAGTTGTTGTCGACGAGCTGAATGTGCTTGGCAATGAAGCCCATATCATTCGTGCCGATCTGGAAACGAACGATGTCGTTGTAGATCAGGTTATGGAAATCGCAGTTCTCGATATCTTGCTTGTGGAAGTAGATGTCGCGACCTTCAAGGATATTATCCGTCGAATCAGGACGAATAAAGCCATAACCGTTCGTGTTGATCTTACAGATACGTCCGACGATCTCAACTGGCTCGCCTTCAATATCGACACTATTCTTCGAACCATCGTCTGAATCGAGGGACCGGGCTTTGGTATCATCAAGATCTTCATCTGCGAAAGCGGAAAGGTCAAGATCTTCATCGGAACATTCACGACAGTCTTCAACTTCGTTAACTCTGATCTCATCGTCATCCTTAATCTCGTTCTCAGCATCGTACTGACGCGTCACGAACAACGAACAACGTGAACCAGGACCGTACAAACCTTTATTGATGAGGTCAGACATAACGACCGGATAGGTAGCTTCGCACAAAAGTGCACGAGAAATACGCGTTTCATGGCGAATATTGCGCTCATCCGTGAAATCGAAATCCCAACCAAGCACCATGACGCGCGTCCCCGTCTCGTTCAACTTGCGAACCAACGGCGTGTAATCGCCATCACCAGCGATCAAGACACAGATGTCGAATTTTTTCAACATCGTCAATTCGTACGCTTCCAAAGCAAGCGCGACGTCGACGCTCTTCTCGTTGCCTTCCATCATCGGCCAATAATGCGTCGTGATACCATTGTACATCAGCACATCTTCAAAGATCCGCTCACCACGCAGCCAACCTTTCTGTTCAATGACCTGCGTTGAATAGCGACCACGAAAATAGTGCGCATCTACAATGTGACAACAACGCGTCGGTGCCTGTTCAAGATGGGACACACGATCACGAATAAACTGGTGCAAACCGGAAATGCTCAAACGAGAATGCAATTCGTGGCGATACGCGTAATAGTTGCTCACATGATATAGATAGTTACCATCGTAAAAAACGCCAATCCTCAAAACCTGTTCGGCCATGATCTCCCTCAAAATCAAAACAAAAAAAACCCGAATTCGAGTTACAGGAAAAAAAATGATATTTTATGTTGCGCAAGCAACAAACTAAAAATACGATGAAATGACCTGTTTGTAAAGCCATGAAACTCGCAATATGGTATAAAAACAGGCCATTTTTGCGCATTGAAGCACTTTTGGAGAGATATAGCGTTATGAATTTTATCAAAACTACTTTGACCGGCCTCGCCGTAGCGCTCGGTTTGGCCTTTGCGATGCCTTTGCAGGCGCAGGAACCTCAACCCATGCAACAATCACCAAGCGTTCAAATTCCTTTTGAGCAATTCACTCTGGATAACGGTTTGACCGTCTTTTTACTGCGTGACAACACGTTACCGATTATTTCCGTCAACATTTGGTTTAATGTCGGTTCAAAAGACGAACGACCGGGGCGAACGGGGTTTGCGCACCTCTTTGAACATCTGATGTTTATGGGAACAGACAAAGTTCCCAACATCGACGACCTTCTGGAATCAGGCGGCGGATCAAATAACGCATCCACACGTGAAGATGTCACCAATTATTACACTGTGGCGCCAGAAAACATGCTCGAGACCGTCCTCTTTATCGAAGCCGACCGACTGGCAAACCTCGCCAATGCCATGACGCAGGAAAAACTTGATAAACAAAGAGAAATTGTCCTGAACGAACGTAAACAGTCCTACGAAAACCAGCCCTATGGCATCTCATGGCTCGAAATGCCAGCCCTGATGTATCCAAAAGGACACCCCTACGCCCATACCGTCATCGGTTCAACAGAAGATATTCGTTCGGCAACCGTCGAAGACGTCGTTGACTTCTTCAACACTTACTATGTGCCTGCAAACGCTACACTCATCGTCGCCGGCGATTTTGATGCAAAAAATGCCAAAGAGCTCGTCAAAAAATACTTTGGACCGATCGCCAAACGACCTGAGCCCCAACATCCGGCTATTCCGCAAATGACGCATCCTCAAAAAAGTCGCCTCGTGCTCGAAGATAACGTCCAATTGCCGCGACTTATCCTTCTCTGGCATTCCCCAGCGTTCACGAAACCTGGTGACGCAGAACTGGATATTCTGGCGACGATTCTCTGCAAAGGGAAAAACTCGAGACTCATCAACCGACTCGTCTACGAAAAACAACTTGCATCAAGCGTCTCATGCGGACAAGCTTCCTCTGAAGCCTCTATGTTTATGATCGATGCCCTGCCCATGCCAGGCGCCTCGCTTGACGCCATTGAAGCTGAGATCCTCAGCGTCATTAAAGACGTCGTCGAAGAAGGCGTCACGCAGAACGAGTTCGATAAAACGAAAAACGGAATCAATACATCATATATTAAACAGCTCCAATCGATCGGTTCGAGGGCTGACAGCTTTAACAGCTTCTATTTCTACACAGGTTCAACCGATTTTCCGAATGCTGACCTCGTCCGTTACAATGAAGCGACACGAGATTCACTCCAAAACATCGTGCACGAGTTGTTCACCGATGACACACGACGTGCAACGATCATCGTCAACCCTGCGCCAGGTGCCCAGAACAAGTCTGATAATTCAGCTATGGATGAAGGGAATGAATAATGCGATGTCTCAAAACCATTGTCACCCTGCTCGCCACGCTCACACTTAGTGCCTGCGCCAACAACACGCCTCAACCTCAATCCGCAGCTTCGGAGCAATTCGCCATGGATCAACAAATCCCCGTTATTCCGCCCGCAAAACTATTTCAGCATCAGACCGCCACGCATTTTGAACTCGATAACGGCATGCCCGTCTGGTACCTTTACAACCCCATGGTGCCGCTCATGACCATGAAGGTCAACTTCACGGGAGGCAGTTACCTCGACGAACCCAAAAAAGCCGGCGTGATGGCACTCACCTCTGCCATGCTCAAAGAAGGTTCGAACGGCAAGACAGCGCAGGAGATCTCAGACGAAATTGAAATGCTCGGTGCCTCATTATTCGCCGTTACGGCCCAGGAAGAAGCCTCGTTCCTGCTTCAACTCATGACGCAGTTCTTCGACCAAGGACTCGACCTCGTCGACAAAATCTGGTTCCAACCGAATTTTGCGCCAGAATCGCTCGACCGACTCTTCAAAATTTGGAACACAAAATTGCTAGCCCGCACCGATGATCCTGATCAACTCGCTAAGCTGGCGGGAAACCGCGATTACTTCGGTGATCAACATCCTTATGCCATCTCGACCGAGGGGTATTTGGACACCGTAAAAAACATCACACTCAACGATATCAAACAACGCTATGCCCAGGTCTATCAACCAGGCAACGCGACGATCATCCTAACAGGCAACATGCCTTTGGAAGACGTCAAAGAAAAGCTGAACGCACATTTCGGTAAACTGAATCGCGAAACCAGTCCACTCCCCGCGTTCAGCAAAACGGATATTGAACATGTGCGTCGTTTGACCATCGTCGACAAACCAGGTGCCCCGCAAACCGTCATTCGTATCAGCCAACCAGCGCCGCTGGCAAGTGATCCCAAATCCATGCAGCGCAAGCTCGTCAACATCCCATTCGGCAGCTCTTTCACGAGCCGTCTCATGCAAAACATTCGTGAAGACAAAGGCTATACGTATGGCGCATACGCAGCCATCGCCTCAATGGAACATGACGGCTTTATGATTTCAGGCGCTTCCGTGTCGAGCGATGTCACCGGGCCGGCCCTCAAAGAATTTTTCTACGAACTTGACCGTTTGACACAGGGCGATTTCACACAGGAAGAATTCGATCGCGCTAAAGCAACGTGGCAATCCGAACTCGTTCAGCAGTTTGAAACGCAGACCGACGCGCTCGCCGTCATCGAAGGCCTCATCAAAAACGGTTATTCACCAGACGCCATCAACGAATTTGCACGTTCGCTCGCGTCCATGACGCTCGACGAATTCAACGCCATCGCCCGCGAATTTCCATCCCTCGACACAGCTTCGATCACACTCGTCGGTGACAAAGCGACGATCCTTGAACAGATCAAAGGGCTTGACCTACCCGCCCCGATATTCCGCGATAATCAGGGCTTCGTCATCGCTGAATAACCAGCTTTGATCCCAAAAACTCAAAAAGCCGCCAATTGGCGGCTTTTTTTGTCATTTGTCACAAATGTACACTTGACAAACTATACATATCGCTTTGACTCGCGCAAAACAAACCGGGGCTATTCCAACGAAGCGCCCTGTTTGACGGCACGCAACCCCAAAAGAAGCAAAACGAGCGACGCAACCGAGGCCACAGCCGTGCCCACACCGGTCGAAATGAGCGGCTCAGGATGCGCCACCGTAATGGCAAAGCCCACAAAAAGGGCCATCGTCAGGGTGCCAAAAGCAAATCCACGTGCGTGATGAAATATCTGGCTTAACGCCCAAAGCGTCATCGGCATCGTCATATTGAAAAGAAACACCGCACCAATACCGCAAAACGGCGATTCTGGTACCAGGTAAAGGCAGGCAGCCAAAATGAGCGAAATGCACGCCACGATACGCATGCCAAAACGATCAGAAAGCACGCCGCCCAGTGCCTTGCCCAAAACAAGCGCAAGCGTCAAAATAATCGCGAAATACCCCTGACTTTTCCAATCAAAGTGCGTCGTCAACCCAACATAAGAACGCAACGTCACAACGATGAACAACGAAGCAATTGAAAGTACACCCCAAAAACGAGCTTTATCCCCAAGCTTGGCGGGCAGCGCAAGGTCGAATGAAAGCATTTCATTCTGGCTCTTGCCACAATGATAAACTTTGTATTGAAACGCGATGATGCCCAGTGCACACAAAAGCATGAAACCACACGGGATCCAGGCAGAACCAAAGTGGTTCAAGCCCCACGTCGTGCCGACGAATAGTCCAAACGCGCCAGGTGAAACAAAAATTCCGAGCGGACCGCTTTTTTTGCCCGACGCGTTGAGTACGTCGATACCACCGCCCATGTGAAACAAGGCGTTACCAATCCCAGCAACGATACTGGCTGACATCAACCCGGCTTCGCCCAAAAGCCCAAGTCCGTATGCCAAAAGAATGAGAATACAACCCAAAGCGGCTAACAAGGCATTGCGATTAAACTTGTCTGCCAAAATGCCAATAGGCATTTGACCGGCAAACGCAAAAAAATTGTAGAGGATCAAAGCCAATATGTTCTGTCGGATCGAATACACCTGGTCAAGCACCAGATAAGCGCACGCAAAATCCACGCACGCATGCGTAAACGCATATAAACTGAGTTGACCGCCAAAGCAGCGAGGTTTGGGATTATCTATTTGGGGCATAGAATCACGATTCACGCGTGCACACATGGGCACAAGGCAAAAAAATCCCCCTCCTGAAAAGAGGGGGAAGGAAAAACGAGCTGCTTTAGCCAAAAAGCACGCTATTCACCGCCACCGACACATTCAGGACCACTGGCGCCAACCTGACAACTCATCGCCATATAGCCACAGTCGAGTGAAACGACATTATCTTTGTAACATTCGCTTCCCATACCGTCTTTGCAGCTATGCGCATATTTACTAACATTGCAGATCTCAACAGGACAGCCTTTGTTGTCATCGCACTTGCCCGCGCAATAGACGTTGGATTCTACCCAATAGAACTGATCCTCTTCAGATTTTGCACAGTAATCATTTGAATAGATCAGGTAGTTGTCATTATCATGAGCACACCCCTGATAAGTAGATCCTTCACCGGAGCATCGGTATATGTCAGAAACACAGTCGGCCCAATTGAGTTCCGGGAAATAGGCACAACCTTCGAATTGTTTGGAACAGTCGACCGTACCAACGGTGCCATTTTCACAGAATGTGATGGTCTTAGTCTCCGAATTACACGACTGACGGAACGTTTTTTCATCACAAGCCGCGCCAGCAGAATTATTCTGACCATCGATCGTCTTGTTGACTTTCGAAATGTCGTTTTCCTCCCACCACGGATCCTTACCAGACATTTCTGCCGAAGTCTGAGACTTTTCAGGTGCGGTTGAACTCTGATCACCACTGGCACTCTGCTGAGCAGATTGCGAGGTCTTATCACCAGAGGCCTTATCACTATTATTTGGATTATTTGGCGTATCCAAATCGTTATCCGCGCAGCCAAATAACGTCAAAGCAGCCAAGAGCATGAACGGTAGCACTTTTTTCACCGCGTATATCCTCCTCAAAAAAGGCAATTGAACCCCCAAAAGACGGAGCAATGTATCACATCTGCACTACTCGTGACGAGAACTATGACCAAGTCTCACGGCAAAAAAGACACTAAGTGCACTCACGAGGCCAATGAGCGTAAACAATAAGCTCCAACGGGATGAAGGCGAAGCCAACACCGTCGTCGAACAGTCTGTCGCCTGACGACATATATTTTCATTGTCGGTCAGAAGAATAGCACACCCTACTGGACACATTTCATCGCGATTTTCTTTTGCAAATTCATAACAGTCAAACGTTTCAAAGCATTTTTCCTGAACGACACCCTGCTCGTCGGCGACTTCAATGCATTTCTTATGAATAAGAAAATCCTTCTTACAACTATCCGTCTTGCATTCTTTGCGTGCCGCATCACAATATTTATAAGCAACACTTTCGACCATGTCGAGCGTCACCTGATTCTCATCAGTCCAGGTGCTCACATTATCCATTTCGCCATAACCATAATACATGGAATTTATTTTGCAATCCGAAATACAGACATCGATATCACAAATAGCAAGAGGATCCAAAGCCGCCCCAGAAGCATCGATGAGATCTCCTACCGGAGCCACGTCAGCATAACTCGTGGTCGGTATGAGAAACAAAACAGCAATAAATAATGTTTTTATGAAACGCATGAGGTATTTCCTTTCTGTTACATGCGACTAGAACATGAATCGAACGACAAATTTCGGGGCGTACGAATAATAGGATAGCGCGTTGAAGAAATCAAACTGACCACCAAAAGCAATATGTTTATTAAAGATCCACTCAAGCCCAGTCGTCAATTCAAGTTGCACCAAACTAACATGCGGCCCTACGATCATACCAATACCGCCACCGATCGAGAACAAAAGTCTGTCCTTGAAGCGGAAATGACCACGGAATACAACAAAACCATTAAATTTAATAGAATTCAGCACATAGCTCTTTTTCTTCAACTCATAAGAAGCTGAAATATTGTAATGCTGACTGGAAAAGTTTTGTTTGGGCTCACTGTTCGTACCGACGATGACGATGGGACTAAACACGCCTTCCGCCTGAACACTAAAATGCTCATTGTGCCAACCGAGTGCGATCAAAACCGGAATGGTCATGACATCGTAGTTGGCCTCGCCCCAACGCGGCTCACCACCCAAACCAAGACCGAGACTCGCATACCACCCCTCCAACCAAAGCTGTTCCGGAGCCAAACTTTCAGTCGTGTTTATCGTCTCGTCAGCCGGAGCGTCAGCAGCCACATCAGTCGGAACGTTACCCAAGCTCGATTCAACCGCCACGACATCCTCTGCCACGACAGGTTCTGCATCCGAAGACACCGCTTCACTTTCAACGAGGTCATCCGAAGACACCATTTCGTTGGTCGCCCCGTTCCCTTCTTCAACCACCGTATCTACCGAGGCACTTACACTTTCCGAAGCCGGGTCCGCCACATCACTTACACTCTGCGCAAAAGCCGGGGCAGAAAACATCAAAAACGCAAACACACTTGAAAGAAAAATTCTCGATTTCATCTAAATTTCCAATATTTCAAATGGACGTAAACCCATTCCTCATCATGAAACGGGGCACAATTTGGCTTATAGCGAAAACATGTAGGCAAATCAACGACACGCCTAAAAAAAACAGCCCGCCATATAGACGGGCCTGTATTTCAGAAATGGAATTTATACGAACTTACTTCGCGGCGTTATAGCGTTTGGCGTGCTCAATAAAGGCCGTGATGATGGCCTGAGCCGGAAGCAGTTCGGCTTTCGCTTTCGCAGACGTATCGTAGTCAATGATGAATTCGCCCTTGGCATAGTCGAAACGACGAGCAATGACGCAACCGACAGACGCAGAAGCAATACCAAGTTCGTGACAGACCGTGTGGACCGTGTAGTCTTCCATTTCGAGGAAAACAACGCCGCGTTCAACAAAGCGCCACAGTTTGGTCTGAGCGCGCTGAGCACGTTCATCCACAATGTGCGTCGGAATATAGCCCTCGTTGGGAACGTGACGGCCCTGACCAAACCAGAAATAGTTCGTCGAGGCACCGGGGCCAAGATAATAAGGAATGTCAAGCTTCTTGGCGCATTCAACGACAAGCTGATTGAGATCCGGGTTCGGAAGCGCAACATCAAAATCATCATTATAAGATGCCGTGGAAATACCGACCGTGCCGTAGGGCACATCGCCGATGGTGCCACGCGTGCCGCTGCGGCCAACGCAACGAATCTGAACTTTGCTTTCGTCACGACCAAGGAAAGCATTCGACCAGTGAACGAGCGAACGCATCTCTTTGATCACGATTTCGGCGCCGCTGCCGCCAATGCCATGGCTGATGATGGCCATTTTTTCGCCCGACGCAAGACCAAGGTCAACGACTTCAACGCAATATTCACGGTCACAGATCTCATAGTCCTCAGCAATGTTGAAATACGTCCCCACATGTTTAAGGCCGAATTTCTCTTCTGCAAGTTTGGCGAGACGACGCGGACGCATCAAGCTGCCAACCAGCAGGAAGTAACGAACATCAGCGAGGAGTTCGGCTTTCGCTTTCGCTTTGTCGCCAAACGCTTCCGGCGTAGGAATGTGAACGATGTATTCAGACCAGAAATCAGTACCGCGTGTCATAACGTCTCCCTTTAGAGAAAAAAAAAATGCGTGTTTCCACGCAACTCAAAAATCAAGTTTACCAAATTCACAAGCCTGCCACAAGCATTTAATACGCCTTTTGAACCAGACTGTGATTATGGAAAAGCATGGGTTTGAATTTGTTTTGGAGGGGGAAGTCTCCCCCTACGCGGCTATTTCGTATTTCTTGTAGAGACGTGTGGACCACGCGTCTCTACAGAAATACGAAATACGCCGCTACCCCTTCGCCTGGCAGGGCCCGTCAACAAGCTGAAGCGCCCCAACCTAGCAGATCGAATCAAATCGCAAAAAACGCATTGAAAAGCTGCCACGCCCGTGCGTGACCGTGCGCAACTTCATTGTGTAGCCAAACATGTTACGAAGCGGCACAATGGCGTGAATGACACTGCGCAGTGCCTCACTGTCGATGTTTTCGACCATGCCGCCGCGCTGAGTCAAGTCACTGATCAGATCACCTATGTGTTCTTCGGCCGCAACGATGTCGACGCTCATAAGCGGCTCAAGCGTCTTGGTGCCAGCCACGCGAACCGCTTTACGAACGGCCTCACCGGCGGCTGCACGGGAACCAACCAGGTTCGTATTGCCCTTGGCGTCCTGACCGATCGACAAAACACGGATCTCGGCGTCGACAAGTTCAAGCCCCTCCGGACCATACATGCCGGCATCACGAGCTGATTCAAGCACGCCATCCAACACTTCCTGGCGCACGTAAGCGTGAGTTTCGGGCAAATCCAGGCGACACGTCACGCCAGCACCGCGTTCAAGCGCCTTGACTGACACCGTCACTTCACCCCAAATCACGTCTTTATCGTCCTCCAGCACGCGTTCAAAGCTCCCCGTCTCGGTCGCTGCCCCCAACACGGCTTCCATACAAACGACGTTCGGGTTGCCTTTACGCACGTTCACATTGAACTCTCGCCGCAGACGTTCACACGCCACTTCGAGGTGCAATTCACCCATGCCACGCAAGATCAGTTCGCCCGTGTTTTCATCCTCTTCAAACACGATCGTCGGGTCTTCTTCATTGATCGTCGTCAAGGCTTCGACGAGCCTGTCTTTGTCTTTGAGCGATTCCGGTTCGATCGAAATCGAAATGACTGGCGCATTGGCCTCAATGGATTCGAGCAAAATCGGATGCGCAGGATCACACAACGTCACGCCCGTCGCCAGTCCCTTCACTTTCGCGATCGCGACGAGCGAACCCGCTGGCGCGGTCTCCACTCGATCGACGCGGTTCGCATAAACACGGTAAATGTTCTTCACCTTGAACGCCGTCTTGGAAGACGGCACGTAAATCGAATCGCCCTCCTTCATCACCCCCGAGTAGACGCGCATAAACGCGAGTTTTTTGCCTTCGATCTGCTGAACCTTGAACACGAGTCCCGAAAACGGCGCCTGTTCATCGCGCGCATGCGAAACGGGCTCGCCTTTCGGAGACAAGCCCTGCAAAGCGGGCAGATCGGCCGGTGCCGGCAAATAGTCGACGATCGCATCCATGAGCGGCTGAATACCTTTGTTTTTGAGTCCTGAACCACAGAGCACCGGCACGCCTTTGAGCGAGATCGTAGCGCGTCGCAAGGCTTCAACGATCATCGACTCCGTCATGTCTTCGCCTTCGAGCCACGCCATGCCAAATTCGTCGTCGACATCAGCAAGCTTCTCGATCATGGCTTCGCGTGCCGCATTGGCAGATTCAAGCAACGACTCAGGAATCGGGCCACGCGTCACATCGGCCCCCTGGCTTTCAGCGTCAAAATAAATGGCCTCACGACGAATTAGATCGATCACACCCTCAAACTCCGTCCCTGCCCCGATCGGAAGCTGAACGGGAATCGGATGACCACCCAAGATCTTTTCAATTTCCTGAACACAACGTCCAAAATCAGCGCCTAACCGGTCCATTTTGTTGACGAATGCCAGACGCGCAACATTGTGGCGGTTCGCCTGATACCACACAGTCTCGCTCTGGGGTTCCACGCCGCTCACGGCGTCGTATAACGCCACAACGCCATCCAGTACGCGAAGACTTCGCTCCACCTCGACCGTAAAATCCACATGTCCCGGCGTATCAATTAAATAGATGTCATGATCTCGCCAACGGATCTCGTTCACCGCGCTGCTGATCGTAATGCCTCGTTCCCGCTCCTGATCCATAAAATCCATCGTCGCCTGGCCATCATGCACCTCGGCGAGTTTATACGTGCGTCCTGAATAAAACAAAATTCGCTCACTGACCGTCGTTTTCCCCGCATCAATATGCGCCATGATTCCAATATTACGAACTGCTTCGATTTTCTGTGCCATAGCTCACTCCTTGTGTCGGCATACAAAAATTATGACGCGAAAATTTAACATATCCCCAAAATCACGTCGCGTTTTTTGGGTTTTCACCCGATCATAATCGCCATATCATAAGACAGAGACGTGCTATTGCGTGTCTCGATCTTATGATATGGCATCACGTCGTTATGAGGTGTCGCCACGTCTCAACTCAATGGGAAAGCAATGATGGATAAAAACGCAAAAATCTATGTCGCCGGCCACCGAGGTATGGTCGGCAGCGCCATTGTGCGCGAACTCCAGCGCCAGGGCTACAACAACCTGGTCCTGCGCACGCACGCAGAACTCGATCTATGCCGCCAGGACGATGTTGAAAAGTTCTTCGCAACAGAAAAGGCGGAATATGTCTTTTTAGCTGCAGCCAAAGTTGGCGGCATCGTCGCCAACCAGGAAGCCCTGGCTGACTTTATGTGGTGCAACATGACGCTCGAAATGAACGTCATTCATTCAGCCTGGCAGAACCAGTGCAAAAAGCTCGAATTTCTCGGAAGTTCATGTATCTATCCCCGCCTGGCGCCGCAACCCATGAAGGAAGACTGCCTTTTGACGAGTGCCCTCGAAAAGACCAACGAAGCCTATGCGCTCGCCAAGATCAGTGGCCTCAAATATTGTGAGTTCTTGAATCGCCAGTATGGCACCGACTACATTTCGGTCATGCCGACGAACCTGTACGGCCCTAACGACAACTATCATCCCACGCATTCACACGTTTTGCCGGCACTGATTCGACGTTTTCACGAAGCCAAAGAAGCCCACGCGCCAACCGTCACCTGTTGGGGCGACGGCAGTCCCCTTCGGGAATTCCTTTACGTCGACGACCTCGCCAATCTCTGTGTATTTCTGATGAACCACTATTCGGGCAACGAAACGGTGAATGCCGGAACGGGTAAGGAAATCACAATCAAACAGCTCACCGAGCTCGTCGCCAAAGTCATCGGCTACGAGGGCGAAATCCTGTGGGATGCCAGCAAGCCCAACGGAACGCCCCGCAAACTCCTCGATGTCTCCAAAGCACAAAAGCTCGGCTGGACCTATCGAACCGAGCTTGAGGACGGCATTCGACTCGCCTATGAGGACTTTTTGCACAACCCGATGCGTGCCGAAAGATAAAGCCAAAACAACGCTATTGCGCGATCAACAAGATCGTCATCAGCACAAACAGTGCCGCGAAACCAGCCGTGGCGAATTGCCAAGC
>JAZUKH010000238.1:0-7041 GCA_045643185.1 Myxococcota bacterium
CAATGGTCGCGACCAGGTTATGGCACTTTAAGATCAGAAGTATCCGGGGGCCGACTCCCCCTGCGCGGCTATTTGCAAAGCAAATACGCCGCTACCCCCTGTGCGGGGCAAGCCCCGCAACGCCCCAGACGGTATGGATCAGCTTTTCCTTGGTGGATAATGAATTCCGCGCGTAGTGCGGACAAACTGGCTTGGAGAGATAAGGTGTCGCAGTTATCACAAACCGAACGTGAAGCAGCAAAGGTTTTTAACACGCGTGCGCGTCAAATTTTTTGGCGAGGCGCGGTGGACGCAAAATGTCCCGTTTGGAACATGAATGACGACGAGATCGTCGATTGGGTCGAAGCATATCAGCTCAAAAACGACCTGCTTGTGGATGGTCGACTGGGGCCGTCAACGATGATCGTGATGATGGCGAGTGAACGTGGTGGATTGGGCGATCCGATTGTGGATGGCAAAGAAGTCCATGTGGACGGGCTGCGCGTGGCGCGTATGTTCGTGCCTGGTGCCGATCTGTCGCGCGTGGAACCCGATCTGTGCTGCGTGTTGTCACAAGCCGAGTTGGATCGCGAGACGCGTGATCGCGTGCGTGGCACGGGGGGACGTGTGCGTGCGCATTTCAGCATCGACAGTTCGCGCGGTGCTCATGGTGAGAGTCTTGTCATTCAGTGGGCTGATCCGATGCGGTCGTGCGGCTTTTGCCCGGTCAATGAGACGTTCGACTATCCGCGTGGGCGACAGTGTATCGGCGTTGAGGTCGAAAACGTGTTGCTGCTCTATCAATTGGACAGTGATGAACGGCGTTGGTTGCGTCGCCGCCCGGTTGCGAAAGCGCAGATCGGAGCTTCTGGCGTGAGTCAGCCGATCATGTATGAGGAACAGGCACGGGCTTTTGAAAAACTGATGACGTTGCTGACAGGCGCGTGTGGCATTCCGAATGCCTATCCGCGCGAGGAATCAGGGCTCTATTCGACCGCGTTGTTGAATGGCGACGCTTTGGCGGCGCATCGCGGCTTCATGGCAAAATACAACTATTTTCAGCAGAATAACGAGCCGGGTGTGGGGTTCGCACTTTTGTTGGAGCGCTTTTTTGGCAAGGCCGAAGAAGCTGTGTCTGCAGAATCCAGCACGGCGGCCGTCATCGAAATGCCGGCCGATGCCTATTTGGCAAATCGTGAAGCGGCTCGCGCGGAATTGGCTGACAAACCGGCGCCGACGCAGTCGTTTTCACCAAAACACGAGGAGGATCCGCGATTTAACCTGTCGGCAGCCATCGCGGCGGCCTGGCAGTCGGGCAAAGCTGCTCGTGGGGCTCGATTGGCTGACCGGGCCAAAAAATTCGACCAAGAGACCTAATGATTTTGGGGCCCTGCCAGGCGAAGGGGTAGCGGCGTATTTCGTATTTCGTAGAGACGCGTGGTCTACACGTCTCTACGAAATACGAAATAGCCGCGTAGGGGGAGACTTCCCCCTCAAAATCAAAAAGAATAGTTACGTGCGGCGCCGCTTTGTCTTGCGGTGGTCTTATTCGTATTTGGAGAATGCTTCGAGGACGCGGAGCATGGAACTTGGACGGAGCGCCGCATTGGGTTCGAGACAGCTTTCGACCGTATTGGCGACGAGGCCGGGAACGAACGGGTTGGTTTGCACGATGGGCGTGAAGCGGCCGGTGCATTGTGCCTCATAGATGGCGACGGGGGTGCGGCCGGTGTAGGGCAGGGCGTGTGTCAGGCATTCGTAGGCGACGACGCCGAACGAGAAGATGTCGGCTGCTGGCGTGATCTCGTCGCCACGGCATTGCTCCGGTGCCATGTAGAACGGGGTGCCGATGCCTTTGGAGTCGGTGGAGCCGACGATGTCCATTTCGTTGGCGGCGATGCCAAAATCCATGAGCCAGGGGTGGAAATTGGCGTGATCGACCATGATGTTGGCGGGCTTAAAGTCGCGGTGAATGATGCCCTGTTCGTGGGCCGTGACGAGGGCGCGGCCGACCTGGGCCAACAGGCGAAGTGACATGGGCAACGGCATGGGGCCGTCGTGAAGGATCTGGGCGAGGTTTCGGCCGTCAATGTACTTCATCGTGAAGAAATACAGGCCATCGAGCTGTTCGAGGTGATAGGACGGCAGAATGTAGGTGTGGTCGATGTCTCGCGTCAGGCGCATTTCGCTTTTGAAGCGGGAGAGCCAGGAAGGGTCATTGACAAGCGAGGGTTTGAGAACTTTGAGGGCCACGACTTCAGAGAGCGTGGTGTCGAGCACTTTGTAGACTGAGCCGGTGCCGCCGGTGCCTAGTTCCTCGAGAACCTGATAGCGGGATTTGGCAAGGACTTCGAGCGGTGAACGCGTCGAGCTTGAACGCATCATTGGGCTTTGTTGACGGAACGTGTTTGAGCTGCGGTGCAAAAGTTTTGCTTCGCCGCTGTCTTGCGATGGCGAAGTCAGCGTTTCGTCGAGATTTAGGCGCTGTTCGTCGTCATTCAGCTCGACCGAGAGCAGGGAGGCGCGCGAAATACATGGTCGTTGCCCAGAAGACGTGTGGTTTAGACGTGTTTGGTGAGTGTCTACGAGGCCGTCAAAGCGCAGTTCGGGCTCGGTGGGCGTCACGTCGAGTGCAAAATTGGGCGAAAGCAGGTCCATGTCAAGGCTGTCCAGGTTGATGACATCGCTCTTGAGGGAACGCATTTCGATGAGTAACGAGTCGGTCACTTCGCGTGGTGGAAATTGCTCGAACTGGTTGTCCAGAGCGAATTTGCGGATCTGCTCGTCCTGGTATGGACCGAGAACGGCATGCAAGTCTTCGAGGGCGCGAATGAGCTGTGGATAGTTGGAAATGCGTTGATTTGGACGCTCTGCCAGGGTGTGTTGAAAGAAATTAAGCAGTGGCAGGTGCGATTCGAGAGGGAGTTCCGCGGTGGTGAAGGCGTCGAGCATGTTTGACCACTGTGGTTCCCATTCGTCGGGTTGAAAAGTGTCGGTGAGCAGCTGGTAGAGTAGGGCTGAAATGGCGTAAACGTCGCTATATACGCCGGCCTGTTCGCCGCGTCGCCATTCGGGGGCGCTATGTTTGTCGTCGAGGGTGCCGGCGAGCTTAAATTTACGGCGCATGGCGGCTTCAATAAAGTGGTCGATGGTGATGCGCCCGTTTGGATTGAGAATAATGCTGTCGGGCATGACCGTGTAGTGCGCCAGATTTTGACGATGGGCGGCGTCGAGAATGCGCGTGGCATCGAGCAAAATGGATAGGTAAAACGACGGTGGAACCTGCAACGCGCGCGTGAGGCGAAGACCAGATATGTCGACGAGGGTCAGCGTCGCATTCGTGGCAGGCATGGCGACAAACGTGCCGTAGTCCGGGCTGGCGCCGATCTCCTGAATTGACGAGACGCCATCAATGTGGACGCGCGCCTGAGCTCGGCAGGCCTCTTCAAAACCTGCTCGCAACTCTGGCGTCATGGCCAGTTCGGGCGTCAGCGCGCGAATTGTGACCCATTGACCGCGATGACGTAGATCCATTGCCAGAAAGTGGTGGTAGTGCTGGGACGACTCAAGAACTTCCTCAATCACGTAACCTGGGAAATAACGTTCTTTATCAATCATTAGAAAATCCTAACACCTACATGCACACACATCGAGCTCAACTCGAAAAACAAAACGTACCTTATTCTATACGAAAGTCGTGAATACGTCTAGTTTGCAACCAAAAATGAGGGGCAAGAAGGATGCTATTCAGCCGAGCTGCCCGCGCGCCTTTTGCGCGCGGGCAAAAAAAAGGAATGGCTATATCAGCCGTGCCCGTCTTGCCTTCGGCTTCGACAGACACGGTTATGCAAGCACCGGCATTGCCGGTGCGCGGCTTCCAGCCGCCTTTTTTCATACTGTTCGCGCTTTTAGTTTCGTTTTATGACACGCGCTTCGAACGCTTTGCGTTCATGCGCTCTCTATGAAGATTTCCTTCACCTGCTGATATGAAACGGAGCTTGTTTGGTATTTACTTCAAATAGTTGCGTCACGTTTATTTTATTGCTAAACTGTTGGGCGTCCCAAGAGAGCTTATTTGTACAGAATCGTTTAGCTCTTTTCTTTTTATCAACTCTATCAAAGGAAAATGGAACGTCGATGAGGCGAGGTCAGCAGAGACCGGGTGCACCCGGGGATGACAATCAGTACAGAATTAACCACCAAATTCGCATCGCGAAAATCCTCGTTATTGGGCCTGATAACGAGAAAATTGGCATTATGAGTCCCGATGAAGGGCGTTCTATTGCTGCTGAACACGGCCTTGATCTTGTCGAAGTTGCGCCTAAGGCGAATCCGCCTGTGTGCCGTATTATGGACTTCGGTAAGTTCCGTTACGAGCAGGCTAAAAAAGCGCAGAGCTCCAAAGCTGCCCGCATTGAGTTGAAAGAACTGCGTATTCGTCCCAAAACGGATGATAATGATCTCGAAACCATGATTCGTAAGGCCAAGACCTTCTTGGCAAAAGGCAATCGTGTCAAGATCGTCATGCGTCTGCGTGGTCGTGAACAGTCTCACGGCGAAATGTGGATCGACAAAATGATCGAGATCGTCGAAAAATTCAAAGATTGCGCTCAGGTCGCTCAGCCCGCTCGTGCAGAAGGCAAAATGATCTCGGCCGTCCTTGAACGTATCGGGGGCGCCGTTGCGACAACGCCTACGGATGATGCGGAAGACGAGGTTGAAGTTATTGGCGATGATGAGGATGATGAAGATTAATTTCTTCGCGTCTCAAAACGCTTTGTGATCAAAATATAAAAAAAGACCGTTCTCATGGACGGTCTTTTTTTTTCAAGTTTATCTGTGACACAAAAAAAAAGCGGTATAGTGGTTGTATCGAATTCAAAGTTAAGCTGAAAACGCCTGTGTGGGAGAGGATGAGCCATGCCTGACACCGCTCAAATTCAATCTTATTATTTTTATAACAAATCACGTGATGCCTGGGTTTTGACGTATCGTAACGATCCTGTTCTGATCAAGACATTGAAAGCCGAAGTGGTGATGATCAATAACAGTGAGTATCTGATCATTTCCAAAGAGTCGATGCGCCAAAACGAAGGTTTCATCCATGCCTTCGGTTATCAACTTCATGAAAAATCGGCGATCCGTCCTGATGGACAGCCCAATGTCTGTGTTGACCATGCGGTTTCGGCTTCTGCTGACGTGGCATTCGTTGCCAAAAAATCGGTCAATGTGGCCGGCGTTTTGGCAGGGTCGCGCGAAAATCCCATGACGCTGTCAGCGATCTCTGCCAAACTTGGCGATGCCGTCAAAAATGTCTATGGCAGATCCCAAATTTGGGTCGTCGGGGCGTTGGCTGATGTTCGCAAAAATGCTGATGTCGGTGAGATGAGTCTCGATAAGATCAAAGCCGAAAGGGGTCATCACTATTTTAAATTGCTTGAAACCGAACATGGACAGCAAAAATGTGAGATCAGTGCGGTCATCTGGAGCAATCAGTGGGACAAGATCGTTCGTGATTTTGCCGAAGCGAACGTGCCGATGCCAAAGATGGGCGATAAAGTCTGTGCGCGTTGTGAAGTGGCTTTTTATGGCCCCAAAACGCAGATCAATCTGCACGTTCTTGAGTTTGACCTTCATTATGGCGAGGATGAGTTTTTTAGGCAAAAGGGGCTCATCATCGAACAACTTCGTCGAAACGGTCTGTTTGATCTAAATCGTGCTTTGCCTATGCCGGATTCGCCTTTTCGACTGGCGCTTTTTAGTAACGAGGGTGCGGCTGGGTATGACGACTTCGTGAATACGCTTCGCAACTCGTCGTTTCCGTTTGAGTTGTCCTTGTTCCGTGTTCGTCTTCAGGGAAAGGATGTTGAGTCGACGTTTTTGAGTGCCATGCAGACCATGCGTGAGATCGGTGAAGAACGTTTCGATTTCGCTCTGATCATTCGTGGTGGCGGTTCCTTAACCGACCTCGCCTATTTCAACAACTACAATATAGCCGAAGCCATAGCTCGGTCACATGTGAAGTTTGTCATCGGGGTGGGGCATAATCGTGACACCGCGTTGTCCGTTCTTGACGAGATGTGCGAAAGCGCCATGACGCCGACGGCAGCGGCTGAAAAGCTAGTGAAATTGGCGAGTGAACTTCGCGAGCAAATTGAAAACGCGCAACGTGCGTTTGAAAAGGTGTGTGAGCGGACACTGAGTGGTTTTCAACAAAGCCTGACGGGCGCGTCGCGAGATTTTGTGTTGAGTGCTCAACGCGGTTTGGCCAATGCTGACTCGGCCTTGAATGCCTGTCGCATTTATTTTCAGCAAAACGCGATGAATGCTCAGCAGCTGCGTGAAAAAGAATGCCGGACTTTGGCCGAGACGCTCGAAAACACGGTGAATTTGCAAGTCAACGTGGCGAATGGCAACCTTGATGCCTTGGTGAATACGATCGACATGGCGAGTGCAGCGATCCTGGATCGTGAGCAAAACCAGTTGAATCAAGCCGGGAAAGCGCTCGATGACCTGGTGACACACCAGTGTCAGCGTGAAGTCGAACGGCTTGATGGCTTTTTGAACCTCGTTCAGGCCTATGATCCGCGTGCCATTCTTAAACGTGGTTTTGTCTGTCTTTCGACATCGGATGGACGACGTGTTATGGGCGTCAATGAGGTTCAGACCGGTGATATGATCAAAGCAACCCTCATCGATGGTTCACTTGAATTATCGGTGCAATCAAAAATGGAGAATCCAAATGACTAAGTCTTCTGCTGAAAAAAAGACGTATAACGAAATGATCACACGTATCAAGGAGATCACTGAGACGCTCCGCGATCCCAATGGTGACATCGATCAGATGATCGCGATGGTCAACGAAGCTGTTGATCTGATCGCCGAGTGTAAAAGCCGTTTGACGGCTGCCGGCATTCAGGTCAAGGATGCGCTGAGCAAGTTGGAAGTTGATGACGATGCCGAAAATTAGTTGGTAAAAACAAAAAAAAAAGCACTTACGAGAAGTAAGTGCTTTTTTTTTCATAGCGGGAGAAGGATTCGAACCGACGACCTTCGGGTTAT
>JAZUKH010000239.1:0-4586 GCA_045643185.1 Myxococcota bacterium
CCCGTTGTGAAGGTCGTCAGCCCCGATGACGTGGTGGTCAAAGCGGCTGAAGATGCCAAAGCGGCTGAAGAACTCGATCGTCTCAAACGCGATAACGCAAACCTTTCAGCCAAACTGAATGACGTCCGCAACGAATTTGCCGAATTCAAAAAAGGTTATCGTGATCAGCTCGATGCCAGCAAAAAAGAAATCGCTGCTCAGATCGACCCGGTCAAAGAAGAAAATGCCGTGGTCAAACGTCAGCTTCAGCAGTCGAAGGTCCGTGCGGACAACAACCACAAGATCTTTCTCATTGCCCGTGCGCAGCTCATGCTCGTCGAAAAACGACTCGCCCAGTTCGACGCTTCTTATAAGCCGCTCATGCTCGGGACGAGCAATAATGCCATCGATGACACGATCAAGAAGTATTTGACGCATGACATTCGCGAAACGCGAGCCAGTGCAGACGTTGTGACGCGCGATCGTGAGATCTCAGCGCTCAAAGCCGAGGTCGAGAGCCTCAAATCGCAGCTTGATCTCAGTAAGTTAAAAACCTCTGCGTCGTCTACGGATGCCAAGCTCGATACCTCGATTTCCAGCCTCGTTGATTCGCTCGCCAATGAACTTAGCGACGACGGTACGTCCGAACTCTTTGGTGGCTCGTTCGACCTTGTGCTCGATCCCAAAACGGCGGCTCAAAAACTCGAAGAAAAGCCCAAAGCCTCGGGGCTTGCTGGCTTGACTGGTATCGATTTCGGTTCCGACGACAGCTGGGATTTCTGATCGATCCGTTTGATTGCCTTTTAACCGCCTATTAGACGACGAGTCAGCCCGGTCCGATCTGCGCGGCACGCTGTTGTGTTTGTGTCAAGATTTGGGTGTATCCATGCGCGTTTGACGCGACATGGTGCCGCGCGTTTTGAACTGGGCGACGCGGGCGCACTGGGTGAGAGAGACAACATGGCGGAGTATCGCATCGTTGCGCAGGAAGCGCGGAAAATCCTGATGGCGTGGGGGACGCGCCTGACGCCGTCGTTCGGCGCGACGGAGGCCTGCACCTGGTTGATGCGTCTGGCCGTCGCGCGATTGCTCGCCGTGTTCCGTGGCACCAAGACGACGTTCAGCATGACCGCGTTCGGAAAATGTGTCAGGGATTGGGCGAGTCACCCGTTGTTTGGGGTGAACAAAGCCGAGTGGGGGAAACTTGAAAAGGCTGAGTGTGGCCAGGTGTTTCGCGAAGTCTGGTCGCTGCTGAACGAACTGGGCGACGACGTTCGCCAGGTCGGCTGGCTGTACCAATATTTTCATGCGCCGGAACACGAGGCCGTCATCGACGTGATCGGCAAGCGGCCTGTCGCGACCGACGACATTCCAGCCGCGACTCAGATCTTTACGCCTGACTGGATCGCCGAATACCTCGTCCAGGATGCGTTGGAATACGCGAAGTGTGGACGCACAAACCTCGATAAACTCACGTTCTGCGATCCATGCGTCGGATGCGGCCACCTGCTCATCTCGGCGTTCGAGGCGTTTTTGGCGGCCTACCAAAAACTCGGTTTTGAACCGAATGAGTGCGTCGAACACATCGTGAAGACGCAGCTATTTGGGCTGGATATCGACCAGACCGTCATCGACATTGTTGATCTCTGCCTTCGCTTGTGTGTCGTCAAACACTGTCCGCAGATCTCGATGTTGGACGTGAAGACGAATGTATTGGCGATTCAGGACCAAACCTGGCTCGACGACGTTGTTTTGCCCAAAAAGCTCGTCAAAAAGAAAGAACTGTTGCGGCACGCGTCCCTTTATGGCTCGTTGATCGACCTGAATGAAGATGAGCTGGCGGCTCTGGACGAAGCTTTTAGGGCGTTGCCGCTTGACCTGGTGAGCAAGAGTGCGTTTTTGGACATTTCCAATCAATGGCAAAACGCCAAAACCGCGTTTGGCTGGATGAACCGGCGCTTCAACGTCGTGTGTACGAATCCACCGTATTTGAACAAGTTGCTGCCCGAGACGAAAGCCTTTTTGCGCAAACGATTTCCGGGCTATTCCAAAGACCTGTTTGCTGCCTTTGTGAAGCGCGACAGCGAATTGTGTGTGGGTGACGGCGCCTGTGGTTTCATGACGCCCAACGTGTGGCTTTCAATCAAGAACTACGTGGATATGCGCAAAGACGTGTTGATGCATCATCCGCCGATCAGCTTGGTTCGTTTGGCCAAAAACGCGTATTTTTCGGAAGCCAGCGTCGATTTGTGCGCGTTCGTACTCAAAAATCAACCGTCTGACGAACCGGGTACCTATTACAACCTCGAAGGGACGCGTCAAATGATGGAGGCTCAGGAAGCTGCCTTTGCCGAGCTTCGAAAAACCGGTCAAAACGCCGAGTGTACGCGCGTCAGACCGAGTGAGATCCTCAAAAGCCCCGATTACTTGTTTTCGTTTTGTTGGGCGAGCGATGACATTGGGCAGTTGTTTGACCGTTTTCCCAAGTTGGGGGAATTCGGCACGCCGCGTCAAGGTCTCGCTACGACCGACAACGACGTTTATCTGCGTCATTGGTTTGAACTGCGTCGCGATCGGGTCGTTTTTGACATGCGATCGTGTGAAGAAGCCAAGGCTTCGGGCGGCACCTGGTTTCCCTACAACAAGGGCGGTGAGTATTGTAAGTGGTTTGGGAATCAAACTTACCTCGTGAATTACCAAAACGATGGGGAAGCGATCAAAAACAGCGTGATGGAACACTATCCCTATCTGAAAACGCCCGATTTCGTCGTCAAAAACACACGTTTTTACTTCAGACCTTGTGTGAGCTGGACCAAGGTCTCGAGTTCACGTACGAGTTTTCGTTATTATCCGGCCGGTTTTATTTTTGACGTGGCAGGGGGCTGTCTGTTCATGGACAACGAAGCTGATCTACTCTATGCGATCGGCTTTTTGAACACGGAGCTTTGTGCCCGACTGCTCGCCCACATTTCACCGACGATGAACTATGAAATGGGGCACATCGCTTCGTTACCGTTCGTCCAGATGCCTGAGCCGCAACGGGCTGAGGTGGTCGAATGCGCGCGTCAGGCGATCGATCTGGCACAGCAGCAATGGGATGATCTAGAGATCTCATGGCATTTTTCGGTCCACCCGGCGTATCGTACAACGACGTCGAATTTGTCGGGCGCATTGACTTCATGGCGCGAACGCCGTTCGACGCTTGCCCGGGCTCTCAAAGCCTGTGAAGACCGACTTGAAACACTGTTTTGTGAAGCCGCCGGCGTCGAAGTTCAGCCATGTGTGATCAAAGCGCCACGTACCGAAACGTTTTCGCCTGACCACGAGGTTTTGTCGATCTTCAGCTATGTGTTTGGACAGATCTTTGGCCGTTTCGGCGCCACAGCGCGTGTGTCCTGGGTGATCTTGTCGACCGACGATGCCTTGAATGCCAGTGGCGTGTCTGTGGTACAAAACTGGTTGAAGGAACACCGGACGGAAGGAACCGATGCGGATGACGATCAAAGCATTTGTGAATGCCTCAATCCCGCGCATCACGAAGCTCCCGAACATCCTGGTCTGTGCCGCATCGCTCGTGATCTTTACAAATATCATACGCGGATATGCGATCACCGGCCTTTGATCTGGCTTGTTGATCCGCGTCATACCGGATTGCGCGTCTTTGTTGACTATTGGTCGCTCAAAACGCTGGATTGGCACCAGCTGGCCACGTCGGTCGAAGGCTCGATCACCAGTAAAACGTCCGACGAAAGTGCCGACAAGATTCGACGCATCGCCCAAGGGTTGCGCGATGCGGCTGTGTGTGCGAAGAAAGTTGATTTTGAACGCGGCGTCAAAGTGAATCATGCCCTGTTTGGTGACCTGTTTGCGAAGCTTTAGTGAGGCGCGCCCCGTCGCTGCGCCACAATGGCGTACCGGCCTGTGTTTGTTGTGAGACTCGTATGTCGATAGATCTGACAAAAGGAAATATTCTTCACAATTTGGCGGCTTTTGCCGCGCCGTACCTTCTCGCTTGCTTTTTGCAGACGTTCTATGCCGTCGCCGACCTGTTCATTGCAGGGCTTTATAATGGCTCTTCAACGATCTCGGCGATCGCCATTGGCGGTCAGGTGCTTCACCTCGTCATTTTGTTGATCGCTGGTCTGGCGATGGGCGTCAATGTTGGCGTTGGGCGCGCGTTTGGTGAAAAAAACTACGAAAAACTTCGTCTGGTCGGCGGCAATGCGCTCACGTTGTTTCTGCTGATCGGTGTTGGTCTTGAGCTGTTATTCTACAGTGCCGTAACGCCCATCGTCGAGTGGCTTCAGACGCCGGTCGAAGCGTTTGAAGAGACGATCGAATACACGCGGCTTTGCTTTTTAGGCATTCCGCTCATTGCGCTCTACAACGCGTTTGCGGCGATCTACCGTGGTTTGGGCGACACGCGACGGCCGCTGATCTTCGTGGCGGTTGGCGGTCTGGTGAATATCGGACTCGATTTTGTGTTGATCGGCCTGCTTGGCATGGGGGCACGCGGTGCCGCCATCGCGACGCTTTGCGGCATGTTCATAAGCGTTTTGCTCGCTTTCGTCTGTGGGCGAGTGCTTCCTCAAAATGCCCGCTTTACG
>JAZUKH010000240.1:0-9722 GCA_045643185.1 Myxococcota bacterium
AGGATCGCGTGCCTCGCCCGTCTCGCCTTCGGCTTCGACGGACGGGGGATGCAAGCACCGGCAAAGCCGGGGCGCGTCTTTCAGGTGCCGAATTTTGATACTGTTAGGGCTTTTCGTTGCGTTTTATGACACGCGCATGAACGCTTTGCGTTCATGCGCTCTCTATTAAGACTTCCTTCCATTGCTGAGACGTAACGTTTTCTTTCGTGCATAGTCGGTTTTTGTTTGTATTTTTTGTCGTTGGGCGGCAATAAGAGAATTTTGGGTCTTTGCAGACTAGCAGAGACGGAGCTGGGTGCCCTTCAACGGGAACCCTTTTGACCAAAAGAGAATCTATGTCAGAACAAACGATCACTGGGTCGACGCTTTACGTGGTGGCGACGCCCATCGGCAACCTTTCGGATATTTCGCCGCGCGCTCTGGAAGTGCTTTCGAGCGTTGATTTTATTTTGTGCGAGGACACGCGCCATAGTTCGATCTTGTTGGATCATTATCAGATCCGTAAGAAACTCGTGAGCTACTTTGCGCACAATGAAGCCCTGAGGACGGATCAGTTTATTCCGCAGTTGCAGGCAGGTCAGTCGGCGGCCGTGATCACGGATGCCGGTTCCCCGGGCGTGTCTGACCCGGGCAGCCGCATCGTGGCGGCTTGTCACGAGGCGGGAGTCAGGGTGTGTCCCATTCCGGGATGCAGTGCCGTTGTGACGGCCATTTCGGCTGCCGGATTTTGGGAATCGCCAGAGTTTCGCTTCATTACATTTTTTCCGCGTAAACAGAGTGAACGCGTCGAGATCTTTGAACGCGTACGCACGGATCCAGCCGTTTTGGTGGGATACGAATCGCCGCAGCGTATCGAGTCGCTGCTCGAAGATGCCGTGTCGGTGCTCGGTCCCGACTGGCAGATCTGTCTGTGCCGCGAGTTGACCAAGAAATTTGAGGAGATCACGCGCACGACACTCGGTGCCTTGCTTGAACGCTTTAAGTCGGAAGAATGCCGCGGTGAGCTTTGTCTGCTGATCGCAGGCGGCACGGCCCCCACACGCGCGACGAACGAACTCAACGACGATGCCATTCGCATGATCGATATCTTAAAAGCTCAGGGCGTGTCGGCCCGCGACATTCGCGACGTCGTAGCCAAGTACTTCGACCTGAAACCCAAAGTTGTTTATCAGTATTTAATTGGCGGCGATGCGTCCAACTGAAGTTTTTGCGCTTTGAAGCGTTTGAAATGGGCCCCGCCAGGCGAAGGGGTAGCGGCGTATTGGCGAATGGGAAATTGTAGAGACGCAAAATTTTGCGTCTCTACAATTTCGCCGCCAATAGCCGCGTAGGGGGAGACTTCCCCCTCACCAAACAAAATAAATAGGGACATCGCGTGCTGCGTCCTGTTTAACCGCATCACGTCTGTTACGAACGTCCTTTTTGGAAAAAAACATGAAATTGATCAAAAAAACGGTGTTATTTGCGTCGATGGCCGCGCTTTTGGCCTCGACGAATGGTTATGCTGATGACGTGGAGAGTGCGGCACCAGCTCCGGCGGTGCCTTTTGCGAGCTGGATCGAGCCGGTCGCGAGCGAATCGGCGCCCTGGCTTGACGGTACGGTCAATGAAGAGACGGCGACGGGGGCTGAGATCCTGGCGGCCGGTGGCGGACACGTTCTGGTGCGCCGCGGCGATCAGATCGTTGTGACCGATGCGGGGCTCCACGAGATCGCGCCGCTCCTCGTTCCCGAGAACCTTCAGTGGATTTCTCTCGACGAAAAGTCCCGGGTACTCGCCTTTGATGGCCAAAAATTGCTATTTGCCCAGTCAGTTGAGGCGGCTGCGGCCGACAATGGCTTTATGAGCGCGCTCGATTTGGCCGGCGTGACGAAGATCGACAATATTGACGCGACGGTCGTCTATGCTAACGCCAAAACGCTGACGTTTGCGAACCTCGATCAATTGACGAATACTTCGTTTGAACTCGCCAACTTCTTTGATGATGCCAAAATGGCGACGTTGACCCCTGATGCGGTCGCGGCGGCCAAAAACAAGTCGTCCAAAAAGGCCAAGTCGGCTTCCAAAAAGGCGTCGGCGGCTGATAATAACGCGATGCTCGACATTGAGGTTCAGGCGCTCGCCGTGCGCGCCGACAATACGGTGGTCGTTCGCGTGCGCCGCATGCTGGATAGCCGCGTGTTCGTGACGCGCGATCAGGGCGCTTCGTGGACGCAGCTTGCGGATTCGCCTAACGTGATCATGCGTCAACTCGGTTGGATCTGGGATGGCGCCAGTAAGGTCTTGTCGCAGGACGGCATGACTTGGGTCGATGTCTGCGGCGAACGCGTTGATCTGACGGCGCGCTACGCGCCATCGTCGTCGCCCGTTGCCTTTGATGCCGTCGAATTGACCTCAGCTTATCCGGCAAGTCCCGCCGCGCCGACGCCCGTCGTGGCAGACGCGACTGCTGCGGCCCCCGTTTCGGCTGAGTCAGCTGGGGAAGGCGAAGCGCGCGCTGATGCATCGACCGATGCGCCGCAATGCGTGACGGTGCCTGAAATTCCGGTGATGCGTGCCGATGCTTTTCAGCCTGTGCCGCTCGCGACGAGTTATTTGGCACCCCAAGCTATGGTGCGCACGGGTGATCGCTATTACTTCACGAATGAAGGCACGAAGGTGGGCGCTTCGTCGCGTTTGTGGATGCGCGGGGCTGGCACGCCGTCGCCCGTCGAAGTGGCCTTGCCACAGGGATGTGACCCCGTCTTTGTTGAAAGTCAAAATGGTCTGGCTGTTCTGCTTTGTCGACAGAATGATAATCCCGAGGGTTACTTGACCGCGTATTCGCGTATGACCGCGAGTGACTGGATGAACGAATCGTTGTTGCCCGAAAGCGTCGGCGTCAATACCCGCTTCCAAATGGCTAACGACGGTACCATCGTTTTGGCTGGCGACTGTGTTTTGGAACAGACACCTGAACGTCCGGCCCAGTTCGATGCCGATGGCAATGTCGTTGTTGAGGCGCAGCCCGGAAAAACGCAGAACATCTGTACGGCGGCCGTGCGCAATGCCGTGATCGATTCGGAAGAAGCCTGGCATTTGCAAAATCTCGAAAATGTTGAGACGTTTCACGCGGCCGCCAATGGTCAATTACTCGCCGTCGTCAACAATGGCAACGATTCGCAGGCACTCGTTGAAATGAAGCCTCATTTAACGCGTACCGTCGTGGATACGTTTGATGCGAGTGCTTATGACGGTCTGATCTATACGTCCGACGGCTGCTTTGCCCTTTACGATGCTCAAAATGCCGACGACCGATCCCGCCTGTTGACGCCGGAAGGCGGACTGTCTGGCCTCGACTGCGCCTCATCGCGTGAGATGCGCATCGCTCAGGCCCAGGCTGAGGCGCTCGGTGAAGCCGATCAGGCGATCGGCGATAATCACTATGGCATGCGACTCGGTGTGGGTGGTTTCTTTGCTTCGGGTATTCAAACCTGGTCGATGCGCGTCGAAGGGTTGATCCCCATTTATGGCGGTCAATATGAGGTCGGTTTGTTATTCCGTATGGCTGGCGGCAACGAAAGCTCTTCGATGGGCTATCTCGGCCTTGTTTCGGCGCGTTGGCGTTATGATCAGTTTGAGCACGTTGACTTCGCTGTCGGTGCTGGTATCGGTTACGGTCAGCTCACCGGTTACGTGAAACGCACCGAAGAATGCAAGACATGTGAGAAAAAAGCTAATGGCGAAACCACACTCGTTGAGACCGATAAATCCAAAAAGTATCGTGAAGCCAACTCCGCTTCTATTCGTTACCTCATTAGCGGCATCTTTGCTTATAAGCTCTCGCCGCAGTGGAAACTCTATCTCGGTGCCGAACTCATTGGTGGACTTTCATGGGGCTTCGATATCAACGGTGGTATTGAGATCCGCTTTTAAGCCTTTGAGCTGTTCCGTTTAGGAGAACTCGCGCGCCATTTTGCGCGCGAGTTAAGGGAGTGATCCGCCAACAAAAAAGGCGTATTCGCAATGCGAATACGCCTTTTTTAATGATGTGTGCCTTAGTTTTGCCGAAGGCACGACGTGGAATGTGTTAGAACGTGAATTTGAGCGACGCGCCACCGAGTGTCGGGCTAAGTTGTAATTCGCCGTAGCTGGTATCCCATGTAGCGATTTTGTGGCCATAGATACCTGTGACGATGGCACCAACGGCGACGATGGCGAGTCCTGAGATACCGAGTGCCATGCGAACGTCATCCTGACTTGCATCGGCGTACGGATCGTCCGAGTAGAACGAGTCTTCGTCCCACAAGCTTGGAATGAGTGAAGGAATGCCGATGGCGAGTCCAAGGATCATCGTGGAAACACCACCGATGACGCCGCCAACGTAGGAATCATATTCACATTCGGGCGTATTGCATACGACTGTTGTGGTCGTATATTCTACGACTTCGGGATGGTGGTGATGCATGGGCGGTGGCTTGTGACCAGGACGCGGACCAGCGGGAGGCGAGGGAGGAAGCGGGGCAGGTCCGTGATTAGCGTTAGGACGAGCAGCCGGACCGTTAGGACCGTGGCCACCAGGACCATGTCCGGGGTCGTGACCCGGTTCAGCTGTCGTTGCCCCAGGGGTAGGAACCGATTGTGCAACTGCGTCGGAAGACTGGGCAACAAAGAATAATAAGGCAAACAGCGCCGACAAGATGGCGATCAAAGTCGACTTGGTTGCGGATGATTGAGACATGGGTCACTCCTTTCGTGCTTTTGAATCCATAATTAGGTCAACCTACCTAATGTGGTCAATCAGGTGGCTTTATAGGCTAAAATGGAGGCGTTGGAAATAGTTAGATATTTACGAAGACATAAAAAGGTTACAGTTTAGTCAAGGATCGTAATCTGTTTTAGTTTGTTTATTCTTGAATAATTTGTTTTGGAGCAGACCTGGGCCTGCGGCGCGCAGGGGGACGCAGAGACGCGCTGACACGTTGGGACGTTCAGACCGCACGTTTCAACTTAGTAAAAATCGTCTTCGTCGATGTGGTCGCAGACGATGTGTCCCATTTCACGGAATTCATTGAGCGCGGCGTCCCACAGCATGTCGTGATCAATTTTGGCCTGTTCTGCCGCGGCTTTGATCGAAGCGCGGAAAATGGCGTTTTTGATGTGACCGCCGCTCATTTCGAAGTGTTCTGCGAGTGCCTTGAAATCGACGTTTTTTGCAAGTGGTGCGTTTGGCGGAATCAGTCGTTTCCAGAGGTCGTGGCGTTGTTTTGCGTCCGGCATTGGGAAGTCGATTTTAAACTGGATACGACGGGCGAGCGCTTCATCGAGGCCGCCGGCAAAGTTTGTCGTCAGAATGGACACGCCGGAATAGGCTTCAAGTCGTTGTAGCAAGTAGTTGACTTCGAGGTTTGCGTATCGGTCGTTTGAGCTTTTGACGTTGGTTCGTTTTGCGAAGAGCGAATCGGCTTCGTCAAAAAGCAGCATGGCTTGTGAACGTTCGGCTTCGTCGAAGATCTGAGCGAGTCGTTTTTCGGTCTCACCAATGTATTTGTCGACGACGCGTGAGAGATCGACGACGTAGAGGGCTCGTTTGAGCTCGTGTGCAAGCACCTGTGCGGTCATGGTTTTGCCAGTGCCTGGTAAGCCAGACAGTAGGACCGAGAGCCCCGCGCCCGAAAGGTTGTATTTGGCAAAGCCCCAATCGCTCATGACGGTGTCTCGATAGCGTGCGTAGGCAAGAATCTCGTCGAGTGTTTGACGAATCTCTGGCGACAATACGATGTCGCTGAGTTTGAGTGTGGTCGAACGGAGTGAGGCGAGTCCTTCGAGTGCCGTGCCACGGGTCTTGTTGAGTGTGTCGGTCAGTGTTTCAGCCGTCAGAGCTTGTTTTGGCGGCAAAGCCGCCAGCCGCGTGAGCGTTTGTTCAATGGCGGTTCGAATTTCAGCGTCGCTCAGACAGTAGCCTTCAGCGAGGTCTTCTGCAATGTTCGCAGCGTTTTTTTGATCCAAGTAGAACTCGAGGTTCTTTAACCAAAATTGAGCCTGGTCTTCGTGACTTGGTTGAGGAAAGACGATTTCGGTCAATTCGCCAAACACGTCGCGTGAAAGCGACGTTTGACGCGACAACATCACGCAGAGTTTGACGAACTTGTTGGACGACAGAATTTGATTGAACAACGCGGCATTTCGTTTGAGCCAGGTTTGGTCGTCTTCGGACAGGTTCGTGCATCGAAAAACAAGGACGGCGCGTTGCAACTGGGCTTCCCGAAGCAACGTGGTCAGAAATGACCGAATTTCTTGGGGCGTGGGTTTGGTGTCCAGGTACAGACTGAGATCAACTTCGAGCAGGTGAAAGCCAAGTTTATCGGCGACGGCACTCAGTGTCGTGGTTCGACCGATGCCGGTGTAGCCGAGTATCGCGAGACGCGTGGACGTTTTTTGAAGTGCGTGTGACAGGGTCTTTTCGATCGTCGCCAGTCGTGCGTGTGTACGCGTCGGTTTTGAAAGCAACTTTGTGTTGGGCATCAGAAGTTGGTTTTGATCGCCGAGCAAAAAGGCAATGAGCCTGTTAGGCACGATGACGGGCGAGTAGGCGAGTGGCGTTTCGTTGCCCCAGTTTGGCACGACTCCCAAGGTGATCAGCGCGTTGCGGCGCAAGGCTCCGTTTTCGTCAAAAGCTCGTCGAAATTGATCGGGATCAACATAGTCGAAGAGCATCGTCAGGTAGCTCACGTTGATCTGGGCATATTCGGGTGTGCCACTGACGTAGCGCCAAAACCGGGCATACTTGTCATGATACTGAATGAGTGCAAGCACCATGAGCAGGTCGAGCTCAAACGGCTCAAGTCCAAAAGTCTGTTTGAGATATTCACCTGGCAGATGGTTCGCAATATCCTGACCATGCACAGATTCAAAGGTCGCTTCGACCTTGTCGTGGATCGTCGACATGATCACGGCCAGCAACTCGTTACATTTGTCGAGTGGCGGCACTTCGTGATGATCGAGCCAATCCTGTGAGGACTGGGCGTTGGTCTTGGCGAGCTCGTTCATAAGCTCGTTCATGGCCGGCGCCGCAGGCGCGTAGCAGTTCAGGTCATTGATCATTCGATCGCTGTATCGGCGCTGGTAACGCAGACACAATGCGGCAAACCAGGCGCCGTAGTCGTCGAAAATCTGGCGTGGTGAAGTATAAACCTGTGGTTCTGAGGCGTTCGTCATTGGGTCGGTCGTGGCTAACTAATATATATAATGTAATAGGTGATGAACTAGTTTTGATTGGTGGTGTCGTCCTGATCTGGAACTAATTCCTCGGTGTCGAAGTTAAAATCTTCTGCAGAGCGGAACGTCCATGTGCAGCGCGTCGCATTGACGCTGCGGCCGTCTTGTTTAAGGTCGTAGACGAGTGTTCGGGAACCGTCTTCATTTTGAGTGAGTTTTGGCTCAAACAACTCGGCAGTCCAAATTCTCGGCTCGACGTGTTCGGTCACCAGCATATCACGCGTGCCGCAGTGGAAGCCATACATCATGCGGGCTAACGTATCGGCGTCAAGCGCCGTATTCATGATATTGATGTGTTTGAGGAACTGTTTGACGGCTTCCATATCGTTTTTTTCGATAATGGTGCCTTGGGTATTCACGACGTATGTGGGGTGAAGCTCACGTTCGAGGCCCGCTTGCATAAAGTAGTAGGGCGAGGCCGGGATCGTTGTAAAGCGTAGCCGTGTGCATTTGCCCAGTTTGTCATTGATCCAGTCGTAGAGCATCATGCAGGCCTGTTTGGCTTCTTTTTTATCGGCGTTCCAGTTTGGGATATATGAGGCGTCATCAAGGGCTTCACGACAAGTTGAGTTAGTGAATAAAAACATAGATGAGGATCCTGACTTGGATTGTGCGTTATTTGTGGCGTTCTGGGTCGAGTCAGCTTCGGTGTTGCCTGTGCTGCAAGCGGTGCAGAAGCTGAAAATGGCGACGGCGAGCGTGAGCGCGCAGATGCGTGTCAATTGAGTTTTCATGGTGATACTTAGGCGTGTTGCTTAATTTGTTAGTATGAATAAACGAAATACCACTCAGTTGCGGTATTTACTGATAGGCTCGTACCCATTACGAGTACGCACGAGAGGCGGCTTCGATGACCACGGTTTCATAATATCAATAACTGTGTCAGAGCTATAGCCGATGCATAATCAACGAGGTGTTTTGTGAACACCTCGTTTTGAAATATAGATCTACGAACGAAGCGCTATTTTGCGTCTTTGACGACAGTGTTTTCGAACCAGGATTTTCGTTGCGATTCGATCTGCGCGCGTCCGGTTTCGTCGCTCATGTAATAGGTTGCGTAGAGTTCAGCAAAATCTTCGCCCGGGTCTCGGAACTGGTAGCGGCTGTTCTTTTTGACATCCGTTCTGGCAGTATTTTTGTAGAGCCACCACGAATCGTTTCCATAACCCTGGTGGATCTGGTTAGTTTCGAGTTCTGGGAAACACTCGTACATCCAGGGATCTTTATTTGCAAAACCTCGTCCGAGGTGTTTGAAGAGGTTACTGGATTTGATGAGCGCGACCTTAGCATCGTTTGCGGCTTTTTGATCGGCTTTTTCCTGCGCGACCGTATCGTCATCTCTGAAAAGATTGACGAAGAATTTTCCAACCGTTGTGAAAATGCCGTCTTTGTATTCATCTTCGAGCATTTTCTGGTATTTGTTGGTATCGGTGACTTCACGACTGACGATCTTTTGCGCGACGTCCGTTGCGATCTCTTTGTCATCGCTGTTTAATCCCGTCGGCAGCGGATCTTTGAGGTTGTCGACGACGGTTTGGACGATGTCTTTTGAACGTTTGTGTTCTTCCCAGCCGGCGATCTTGAGGAAGTCGGCGCTACGCGAGTATTTGTAGCCCTTGTCAGCAACGTGGCCCATTTCGTGGGCGAGTGTGGTGTCGAAGATGGTCATGCCATACATGGTGTCGCCGCGGTCCGCGTAGTCGCCGGATTCGGTTCTTCCAATGTTGTTCTCGTTGTAGGCGATGTTGATCCTGTTGGAGTTGAGTGTGACGCCGGAAGGACAGTTGTTGCTCAGGCTATCGGTCGAGAGGTAGATGAGGCGTTTGACGTGGTCTTCGGGCAAAGCCATCATGACTTTGTAGACTTCTTTAAGCCCGTTTGGCCCCCATTTCTTTTCATCGTCATCACACAGGAATTTAGCGATGATCTTGTTGATCAGCCCGGCATCGCCTGTGCCGACGTAAAAGCCAAAACGGTTGCCTACGAATTTGTAGAGAAGATCCTGGTCAGACGTGCTTTCGTAGAGGTCGTCAAGGATCTGGTTGATCGCCGCCGAGTTGCCATTTTTTGAACAGGCCCCGAAGATCGCGTCCATGTAGTTTGATTTTCCAACGACGTAGCTTCGAACCGACTCGTCGGAGGTGATGATGGCTGAAATTTCGGTCCAGCTGGGTTTGGACTGGGCAAAGAGCTCGTCAAGTTTTTCTTGATTGCTTTTCTCGGTCGTCGTGTCGTCGGTCTGCTGCGTCGGCTGCGTAGCTGGAGCCGGTTGGACGGTGGTATCTGCGGTCTTTTGAGCAGATTTTTGTAAAACGGTCATAGTTGGGATGCTCCTTTCGATAAACTTGAGGTGCGTCACTAAAAAAAAAAGCGACTATTTATTATACCATAATTAGTCGAGTAATAAAATGGTTTGAAATCATTAAAGGGCCCCGCCAGGCGAAGGGGTAGCGGCGTATTGGCGA
>JAZUKH010000241.1:0-19178 GCA_045643185.1 Myxococcota bacterium
TCTGACAGGTACATCAGACAGGTCTGTGAAGAGATTAACCGGAGACCTCGAAAAGTGCTTGGTTGGAAGACACCGGAAATGGTTTACTCAAATATGCATTTGGATTGACAATTTTCCGTCTCCCCCTACGCGGCTATTTCGCGTTGCGAAATACGCCGCTACCCCTTCTCCTGGCAGGGCCCGGTGACGTGACGGGGCACGTCACCGACGTGTTGTTTAGCGAATAAAAAGTGTGAGCATGGTCTGACCTGGTTGAGGCGGCTTCGCCTGGACGGAGCGTGGTCCGCGCAGGATCCAGAGTGGCACTCCGTCGGCGCAGAGCACTGGCCAACAGGCTTGCCAGGGCTGAGGAATGCCGAGTTTTTTGAGCAGTTCGGTGACGGGTTCCGTGCGTCCGTCGGTCGTGTCGAGCGTGGTCAGGCTCGCCGCTGGCACAAAGGCGAGCGTTTGCATGGCGTTGGTGAGCTCAAACGTGAACTGCTGAACGGTGTTTTGGGGCACATCGACGCAGTTTGCGCGCATGACCGTGACTTGGGCGAAGCCCCAAAGTTCGAGCGTGCCACACGCGGCGTTCACCTCGACGGGGGCTGGCAACGCCGTTGGCACGGCGTTGAGCGCCTGAACGATGACGCCGCGTCGGTTCCATGAAAAATCGACGGTTTGGTCCGTCACGTGTTTTTGCGTTTGACGGGGTGCGTGGATCGCAGCGAGTGCGCGGTGAATGCATTTGGCATCTGGAACGTAACCGTGGACGCATTGACGCGCTGCGTGGCGCAGCAACTGGGCTTGTGCTTCATACGTGAGGGCGTCGAACGCGACTTTTTCGCAAAACCAGGCGCCGAAATGACATTGCGGCGCCACGAACTGGTCGGCAAACGAGGTCAGGGCAGACGCGTCAGCGGCGAGTCGCGTGAGCGAGGCGTGGATCGGCGCCGCATCGCTGCATTCAGACAGGTAGGGCGCCAAAACGTGGTGCCGCAGGCGATTGCGTTGATAGTGATCCGACTGGTTGGTCGGGTCTTCGGCCCAGTTTAGACCGACCTGGTCGAGGAAGGCATAGATGTCGCTTTTGCCTGCAAACAGCAGTGGTCGAATGCGTGTGACCTGGTCGACGTTCGACTGGTAAGCGAGCGTCGCGCCCTCAAGGCCGCAGCCTCGGCTGAGCCGCCAAAACAGCGTTTCGAGATTTTCGTCGCCGTTGTGGGCGGTCGCCAGAACGGTGTGGTCGCGCTGATCAACGGGGATGGACGCGGTCAATGCGCGAAAACGTGCCTCGCGCGCCTGCGCCTCGACGTTGTTGTCGACTTTTAGATGCAATTCGGTCTGTACGAATGGTACGTCCAGCAAACGCGCCGTTTTGCGCGCGATTTCGGCATCGACTGCGTCAGAATCTCTCAACCCGTGGCGGACGTGGTGGGCCAGCACTTCGAGGGGGCGCGTCTGTCGAAGTGCCGCGAAACACGCCAGCAGTGCCGTCGAGTCGGCGCCGCCACTGAACGCCACGACGACGCGCGTGACGTCGTTCAACAACGCGTGGTCGTTGCAAAACTGGTTAAATTGCGCAAAAAAAGCGCTGTTCTGGATCTTGGCGAGCATCGTGACGGGGCGTTTGGATAGGTTTGCGCGTCTGGCTTGTCGTTAGGGGATACGCATGAAGAGTTTGAGGGGATTATTTTCGTTTTCGGCGTTGCCGATGCGGTAGGACCAGGCGCCTTCGTTGTGGCCGGCGCCTTCGTCGAAGTAGTGGAACAGATCGACGTTCCATGTGTAGCCGGCCTTGTTGGCCATGGCGTCGACGAACGAGCGCGTGTAGCAGAAGTTGTCGTGGGTGTCGGTGTTGACTTCGTCGATGCAGGCGTCTCGTTGGCCGAGCGGGTTGCCGCAGCCGCCGTCTGGCTCGTGGCCGCCGTTATCGAGATAGAGCAAAAAGTTGCGGTGTCCGGCTGCGACGTAAAGGTCTTCGATCGTCTGGCCGTGATCGTTGTCGAAGCGTCCCCAGGCCGTCGTGGGCGAAAAAGCCAATACCGCTTTGTAAGCCGTAGGGTAGAGATGCGCCGTGTAGAGGCTGATCAGGCCGCCGAGTGAGGAACCCATGAGCGCAGCCTTGCTGGTCGTGGCGATCTGGCTCTCGATGAACGGGCGAACACTTTCCTGCACGAACTGGGCGTATTTGTCGCCAGAGGGTTGAACGACGCCGTAATCGGTGCAGGCGAGGTCTTGCGTGGAAAAGCTGTATTCAGACATGCGGTCTGAAGTGTTGTCGATGCCCACGACGACAAATTTGGCATGAAGGGTATGCATGGCCTTTTCGACCTGCCAGCTGCCGGGTCGATCGCCAAACAGATTTTGCCCGTCATGCGCATAGATCACGTCAAAGGGGCCAGCTCCGTCGGGAATGTAGGCACGCACGGTGCGATTTTGCAGCCCTTGTGGGCTTTTGAAATCGTTCCATCGCATGATGTGTTCGCTGGCCGGTTTGGTGATGAGCGAGATCTCGCCGTCTTCGGTATAGGTGTATCGAAGCGCCCAGGGATCGGCGTGATAACTGTTGTCTTGCGCATTGACGAATTTGTAGAAGCCGTTTTGAGCTGCGTCGGTCGGCATGGGCACTTCGGCGTACCAGATGTCGTCGAGTTTCGTCATGTGGACTTTGTCGGCGTCGTTTTCGCCCCAGTGATTGAAGTCACCCGCGACATACCAGTCGCCGCCGTCAAACCAGTGCATAAAAATGAGTGTGTTGTCGTCGGTCTGAACTGGAAAACCGGTCGAGTAGGCAACGGCGTTGAAAGTCTCGTGGCTTGAAACTTTGCCTGCGATGCGCGCACGCGCCCAGTCTTCTGCAGTCACGAGGTCGGTGGTGGAAGGCTTGTCTGAGTCGGAAGCTGAGTCGATGCAGCCAAACGAAGTGTCGTGGGTATGACCGCAGATCTTGTGTTCCAGCGCACAATCGTAGGTCTTGAGCGAGTTGTTTTCGCAGTATTTCACGATGGAACCGCTGCAAACGCCCGTGTCGGGCACGCCATGACAGGCTTGGGCCGCAGGATCCTGACCGGTCTGACCGGGATCGGTCGTTTGGTGAGGATCGGGGTCCACAACGGGGACTGGATCATTGGTTTTGTCGTCGTCCTCGGAACAGCCGAAGGGTGTGATGAGAGCAAATGCCAACAGCGTGGTGGTGATGAGGCTCGTGCGGTGATCGAACATGGCATATCCTACAAATGGTGGGACCAAGAAGTCGCTGGTCTGAACACGTATCGTGGTGCGAAACAAAACGTTGTTATGATAGCACGAAGCTTGTTTGGCTTAAAGGGGCGCGCGTATTCGCTGCGCGAATAGCGCGGCCGTCATTTGAATAAATCACCGTAGCGGCGCAGCGTGCTGCGTCGCTAGGTGATTTGCGTGCCGCGTATTCGCGGAGCGAATAGCGGCCGCGCCATAAAATATTGCGATATATATATTTATGGTTGGAAGTGCGTTTGGGTGTAAAGGTTGGGTGCGTGTTCTTGACATCGCTTTGAAATAGAGAGTAAATAAGACATATTTTTTAGGGATTATGCTTGGAGCAAATCTCGTTCTTTGTAACTCTCAACAAAGTGGGTTGTTAGATATGCGCATCAGTGCAAAATTTGTTGTTGCCTGTCTCGTAGCTGGTCTTTCCTTTGGTGCCGTGGGTTGTAAGGGTGAGCCGCCTGAACCGCCTAAAGCTTTCCACGTTGCGAAAGTCGCGGAAAATCAGGCTGAAGTTTCGATCGACGCGTTTGAGATCGCGACGCCCGACTTTGTGGATGGTCACAAACAGGCGATGCGTCCGATGGAAGGTCAGGGTGAAGTCGCGGTGGTTCGTGTGAAGATCAAGAACCCGACGGACAAGCCGATCACGTATAAGCCGTTCCATTTTGAAGCGCCGTCGCGCGGCGTTCAGCTTTGCACGGATCCGAACCCGGATACGGGTGACCGTGCGGATTTCAAGAGCGTGACGTTTGACAGTGCGAAAGGCATTCACACGACGAATCAGATCACGTCGAACGTGGATATTCCTGCTGGCGGCGAAATTCGCGACGATTATCTTTTCGAGATTCCGAACAGCAGCGAAAGCCAGTTGGTCGTTTTGATTCCTGGCGCGATCGTGGGTGATGCGTTGACGACGTATCGTTTCTACGTTCCGAACCCGCCGTCGAAAGCCGAGGTCGCACGTCCGGCGACGCTCAATCAGGCCGTGACGCTGGATGGTCTTGATGTCAAGATCACGAGCGTGGCAAAAGAATATGCTGAACTGGCGCCGCGTAAAGCCCCTGAACAGGCACTCAAATATGCGTATGCCTACACGAAAGAGCCGGTTCTGGTCGTTCGTGCTGAGATCACGAACAATAGTTCGCAGCCTTACAGCTACGAACCGAGCCACACGGCTGAAGCCGCAGGCATCATTCTTGAAATGCCCGGTGGCAATGCCCTTAAACGTATTAAACTCGCCTCGACCGCGATCGGTGCCGGCCAGGTGACGGGTAAGATCACGATCGAGCCTGGTAAGACGATCAAAGACGTTTTCTTCTTCGAAGTGCCGTCGTCGTCGTCCGATCTGAGCTTCAACATCTCCGGTCATATTTTTGGCGTTCGCGGTATGTATCGCTTCAACCTCAAATACAACGCACCGAAAGATGAGCTTCCGGAACCAGATCTTAAGCCGTATCTCCACGCCAATGATGCTGCTCCTGAAGATGTTGCTGAGGGCGAAGATGCCGAAGGCGATGCCGCCGCTGAAGGTGATGCCGCAGCCGCCGAAGGCAATGACGCAGCTGCTGAATAAATCATTTGATTAGGCGCCTCATTCAAGGCGCCGCCATGTGCGGCGCCTTTTTTTGTTTTTCTGCTCAGGCCTTTGCCGATGCGTCCGAAGTCGTTCAGCTTGATCCAATCGTGACAGAGGACACGCGCGTTGAAGGTGGTGAGACGACGGCGGAACTTGTGCGTGCTCACGCTGTGGATACGCATCAAAGTGGCGCTGCGACGTCGTTGGGGGACGTGTTTCGCGGGGATGCCGCGCTGCGCGTTAGCGAAAACGGTGGCCGTTTGCAGCCACAAAACGTGAGTATGCGTGGCAGTGCGTCGCAGGACGTGCTCGTGACCTATCATGGCATCACCCTGAACGCGCTGTCGCACGCGTCGGCCGATCTGTCATTGATCCCGGCGCGTCTGCTGTCACGTGTGAACGTCAAGCCCAATGCTGGAAGCGAGCATGATGGCTCCGGCGCGCTTGGTGGCTCGATCGAGCTTCAGTCGGGCTTCGCCGACCACGCGTTTGAAAGCCTGTTCAGCGTCGGGTCGCTTGGCGACTACGCGATCTTGGGGCGCAAGAACGTGATGAGTGAGCGCGTTTCGGCCGATTTTGCCGTGTTTGCTGACAAATCGTTGGGGCGCTTTGACTATGTTGATGCGCAAGGCTCCGAGCAAACGCGCGAACATAACGCCGCATGGCGCCTGGGGGGACAGGCTGATGCGCTCGTCGACGCAGGGTGGGCGACGGTTGAGGCGTTTGTGTTTTACGCCATGCTGTCGCGCGAAGTCGCCGGTATGTCTGAGTTTCCCGATGCGTTTCGCGAGGCAAACGAGGCCAGTCAGACGGCCTTGGCTGCGGTTGAAGCGACGTCGCAGGCGCTTGAAGTCGGGCAAAGCGACGCCACGCTTCACTTCGTCGTGAATCATCGCTATGCCCAGGATGATTACAAAAATCCAAGCTCTTTTTTGGGTAATCGCGACTACCACACGCGTTACGACGAAAACCGCACACACGCCGCGACGGATGCGCAATTCCTTTATGGCGCTTGGGAGACCGATCTGTCGCTCGCTTACGAGTATCAACATGTTAAAACAAGGCGTCAGATCGTTCCCGACGATGTTCAAACGCACAACGCTCGTCACATTGCCAGCCTCGTTGTGGAACAAAAAGCTGCGTTTTGGGACGAACGCCTTCATGCCTTCGCTGGTTTGCGCACGGACTATGTTTCAGGTGACGGTTTGGCCTTTTCACCGCGTCTTGCCGTGGATATCAGCCCGCTTTCATGGCTTGCGATCAATGCATCGGGGGCTTATGCGACGCGTTATCCGGCGTTCGACGAGTTGTACCTTCAGACTGAGGGCGTACAGGGCGATCCTGACCTCAAAAAGCAGACCTCCGTTCTTACCGATTTGACCCTCGTTTTGACGCTTGAGCCATGGTTTTCGCTTCAGGTCGAAGGGTTTTATAATCTTCACCGCGACTTGATCCGCTTTGTGCCCATCACCTCGTATGCGTATAAGGCCAAAAACCTGTCGCCGTCGACGTCACGCGGCGTCGACCTTCGCGCCAAGTTTCATTACGAAGACTATTTGAGCGTCGAAGCTGGTTATGCGTTCAACGACGCGTTCATCGATCAGGGGAGGCTGCCGATCGTCGGCATTCCGCGTCACCAAGTCGTGGCGCGCATCTCAGGTCGTTATGACTTGTTCAGCGCCTGGCTGCAGGCGACTTACAGCGCAAAGATCGCGACCAAATTGTCGGGACAGTACTTGCGCACGAATCCGTTTAAGCTCGATGCACATGTCGCATTCGACCTGTTTGGGCACTATTTGATCTCGTTGGATGTCAAAAACTTGTTGAACGACCGCACGACTGAGGATCTTCGGCAATATCCGTTGCCAGGCATCAGTGCGATGTTGAATTTTGAAATTCAATACTAGTTTGTGACTGGGTTGCGCGGTTATATCCAGAGTGCGCGAATATTCATAAATGTGTTAAACTGCTGCGGCTATAAATTTGGCTTTGGCCGACAGGATCTGTTTTTATAAAGTGACCGAAATCATTAGGTATCGCGAGTAAATATGTCAGAAGAGATGAAAGAGACAAGCCTGGTTGAAGATAACGCGTTGAATAACGTGGACGAAGCTGAGACGAACGACGCCGCTGAGACGAACGAAGCCGTTGAGACGAACGAAGCTGAGACGAACGACGCCGCTGAGACGAGCGAAGCTGAGACGAACGAAGCTGTTGATTCGAGCGAAGCTGAGACGAGCGAAGCGTCTGCGAGTGATGACGAGGCGCCGATCGAGTATTCGGCGAAGCCGCCGACGGTGAGCGAAGCGGATGTCGATCGCTTTGAATCCATCTTGGATGCTGACGATTCGTGGAAAAAAGTGAAACGCCCGCCGAAATGGTCTTTGCCGCGTGCCGCGTTGATGATCGCGGTGCTTGTTGCCGTGCCCTGGCTGATCTCGGGCGAAGTGGGCGATCTGGGCTATTTCTTTTCGAGTTCAACGCCGACTGACCTGGGCGACTCGGCGCAGTATATCCGCGATGGCAGTTCCAAATCGGTCAAACAGGACTTTGCCGATAACGAATACGTGAAGATGCAGGGCTATCCGGTGCGTCAGATCGTTATTCAGGCGAAAGAAGGATTCGTTCACAAGAAAAAGTTCGTCTATCAGTTGATGGGCAGCAGTGTTTACGTTCAGGAAGGCATTGAGGGCTCGAAATACGAGAAATTCGTTTCGTCGACGCAATCGGGGTTTGCACCGGATAATGGTGTGGCACCAGTCGAAGTCACGGGGCGTCTGCGTCGTTTTGATGCGAATTCGGCCAAGTTGTATGCGCCGATCCGTGATTATTACGCAAAACAATATGGCGTCACGTTTTGCGACTCAATTTCGAAGTCTGAACGCCAGCGTTTGCAGGCTCAACTTGGGAAGGGTGGCCTGGCGTTACAGGTGATGCCCGATCGTGCCGTGATCGCAGGCCAGACGGATTCCAAAACGACGATCCGCAAGATCGTGCCGTTGAAAGGTCGCAACGCGGTAGCCATTGGTGACGGCAATCAGCGTTTTACAACGAACGATGCCGGGTTGACCTGGAAAAATACAAAACTGCCGTATCAGGGCCAGGTAACGGGTATCGCCTACGACAAAGCGTCGGGCGCGATCGTCTATGCGAGCCGCGGTGGCCGAATTGGCCCCGAAGACTACGTCGTGGACGGTGAATTTATGAAGACGTCGCAAGACGTCGAAGACTTGATGTTTAACGACATGTCCAATCTGGTCATGGACGAAAACAACGCAGTTCTGGCGCAGATCGCACCGGCGATGATCGCCGTTGGTCGCGAGGGCCTGATCGAGTTGGCGTGGCAAAACCGCGAAGGCTGGCTGCCGGCCGCGATGAATTCCTCGCAGAATTACAACGACGTGATCCGTCTTGGTAACAAACTGATCGTGGTTGGGGCGCATGGCGAGATCATGACGCACTCGTCGGCGGTCGACGACAAGACGGAAGCGTGGAAGCACGAAGTGAGCCCGGTCGACGCGGATTGGCAGAGTATTACTGCGTTGAGCGATGCGCTCGTCGTCGTGGGTTCGCGCGGGCAGGTGGCTCGCTTGGATCGCCAGAATGCCGACGCCCGTTGGGAAGTTTGGTCGTTCGACGACGTGCCCGGTATTGAGATCAAGTCGACGTTGAATCGTAGTGCGGTGTCGGGCGATGGAAAAACTTGGGTCGCAGTCGGCGACGACGGGCTCATGATGGTCGCTCAGCGCCAGGAAGACGGACAGTTTGGGCGCGTTCAGGCGATCTCGGCGAGTTTCAAAGGCTATGGATTTGTCGACGATCTGTTGCACGACGGCAATATGACGAGTGCGTTGAGCAATATGCTCGATCGCCACACCAACGACGATCTTTACGATGTGGCGTGGCATAACGGCGTTTTTTATGCCGTGGGTGACAATGGCCTGATGATGACGAGTTCCGATGGTCACACGTGGCAGCGTGTCGCATTGCCAGTCAATGACAAGCGTTTGCGTGCCATCACATTCGTCAATGACACGCATGGTTACATTGCTGGTGAAGCTGGGACGATGCTGATTACCGTGGATGGCGGCACGACCTGGCGTATCATGAAATCGCCGACCAAGCGCACCATTCTGCGACTGGCGACTGACCCGAGTTTGAAGGATGCGTTCGTGTTTTCTGGCAACTCGGGCATGTGGGGCTATTGCTATACCGAAGATTACAAGTGCTTTTTGCGATCCCGTAACAGCGATAACGACTACTTTTCACTGGCACTCAGTCGCGATGCCGAGTCGCCCAAACGCATGCAGATCCTTGCCGTGGGTGAAAATGGCACGGTCGAAGCGTTTAATGACGAGGTCGGGCCGGATTCGCGCCACTCAGTGTTGTCGCAAAACAGCGATTGGCCGTTCAGCATGGCGATCGCTGACGAGCCTGTTCCGCTCAGACCGGGTTATGGCGTGGGTCAGCTCGGCCTGATTGGTACGCAGAACGGCTTAATCTATCGCTCTGACGATGCGGGATACACGTTTGTGCCCCAGGCGACGGGGTTGACAGGCAACATCAAGCGCGCTCTGACGAGTTCAGACAGCGACATCGCGTATGTGCTGTCGAGCGATGGCATGGTGGCTCGCGTGCAGCATGGGTTTGCGGTCTGGAAACCGGTGATGGCGCCTGAAAAAGCTCGTTTTGTTGACGTGGCTTTGCAGGGCAAGACGGCGATTTTGGCGGATGAACACTGTTTGTACACGTTGGCGCCGTCGGAAGATGCCGAGTTGGTCAAGCGCGCGTGCGTATCCGAACGCATCGACCAGCTCGCCGCGTTGAGCTCGTCGCGTGTCGCGATCGCGGCTGAGTCGACGCTCTACACGCTGGATATCAACGGCACCAGTGACCCCGAAAAAGCTGCGGCGGCGTTGCCCGCAACCCATCAGCCCATGCCGGCTGGTGAGGATACTCGGACCGGCGTGAACTTCACTTGGGGGAATAACGAGCTTTTGGCCTGTGGAAATTCCATTTGGTATCGCACTGGTTTGAAAAACGATCAACAGCAGTTTTATCGCTATGTCAACGACGCTTGGTCAAACGTGACGATCCCGGCTGGCTCGGTGGTCGGTTATGCGTGCGTTGACGGGGCTTTGGCCATTGCGACGGCGACGACGCCTAAACCGGGTGTCTGGCGCCTCGACATGACGAAGATCGCTATGACCGGCGCCGAATTGGCGTGGTCGATGAACGTCGGCTTTGACCCGGCGGGCGCGCAGCTCCGTTACACCGCAGATGGCTACTGGTTCGTTTCGGCTATGGCGCCGAATGGCAAAGCACCACTCATTCTGCGTAGTCGCGACGGCAAAAAATGGTCGTGGCGAAGCGATCGAACCACCGATTACTATGCCGTGGCACAGGGACAGGGCGTCACCGCCGTGGTCGGCGCAAACGGCACGGTCATGCTCTCCAAAAATATGGGCCTGACCTGGTCGGAAGTAAAAAACACGGCAAAACATACGCTTCGTGACGTTTGCATTTCGAAAGACGGCACGTTCGGTATCGCGGTGGGTGACGCCGGCACCATCCTTTACACCAAAAAATCCATCGATCACTGGTCGAAATCCACCTACAAACTTACGACTGACTTGACGTCGTGCACGATCGATGAGACGGACGGCCGCTTTAGCGTTTACATCGCTGGTAAGGACGGGCTGTTCTACACGGCGACGGATCGTTCGTTGTCCCGTATCGAACTCATCACGTCGGAGTATTTCGAAAACATCGAATCGCTCGCCACGTTGCAGTCTGGCGAAGTCATTGCTGTCGGCGGTAATTACCAGGATCCCGAAACGATCTGCGAGGACGGCTTCATCCTTGTCGACGGTGAACGACCGATCGATATGTGGAAAACGTTGTTGCTGTGTTTGGCCTTGTTCGTTTTCTGGATTTATACATTCAATAAGCTTGTTTTAATGATCAAACACCGAAACGACCCGGAAGTTGAGATTTTGGGTTAACAGGAGGATCTTATATGCGTGGGTTGAAAAAGCTCAAACGAGGTTTGTGGCAAGGTCTAGCCGTCACCGTGTTGTTGTCGTTGCCGAGTGTGGCGATGGCTGAGCCGTGTCAGCAACGTGCCGATGCATGTTCGGTAACGACGCCGTGTCACGCCGACGAGATGATGATCATTGCCGCTTGTCTGAGTCAAAAAGGCGATACCCGGGCTCTTTTGCGGTGGGCGACGCCGTTTATCGAAGCTGGCAATGCCGATGCGCTCTACGTGTTGGGTAAGAGCCTTCAATCGTTGAAGGGCATCGATCAGAATGAGGCACTGAGCGCGTATTACTTGTCGCTTGCGGCACGTCAGAATCAACCCGAGGCACAGTTTGAACTTGCTCGTCTTTATGAGCGTGGCGACGGCGTGCCTCAGAATGACAAAAATGCAGTGCTCTGGTATCGCGTCGCCGCCCGTAATGGCAGCGGTGGCGCGCAAAACGAGATCGGTTTTCGCTATCTGAACGGCAAAGGGTTGAACAAAGACGTTCGTCAGGCCTTTAACTGGTTCAAATCGGCTGCGGAGCTCAAACATCCCGTCGGTTTGTTGAACCTCGGTTTTATGTATGAACAGGGCTTGGGCACCAAGAAAGACCTGAACGAAGCCCTGAATTGCTACGTTCAGGCGGCTCAACTCGGCGTGAGCCATGCGGGCGAGCGTGTCGTGCGCGTCCGTTCGGAATTGCTCAAAACGGGTTCGTTGACGGCGTTGGACTATCCGTCTGCGCCCGAGTCGTTTCCACGCGGTTTTGTCGTGCCCAAAAACGAGATCCTCGACTACGTTGTGCCGCCTCGCCTCGATTGCGCCAGCGATGACTACGACTGTCAGTGCCGTTTGATGGGCATGCACTGCAACGTTCCAAATCATCCATCCGTCGTGACTTCACCAGCCACTTGTGCCTGTCAGGGACAAGCCGGTTGTGCGTGCGATCCGCAGACGGCACAGTCCAATGTCTGCGTTGGCGAAGCCTGTTGCGGCGAGTCGTTCTGTGGCTGCTTCGGCGACGATTGTTATTGCAAAGACGAGTCCTGTTCGTGCCGTGGCGATTCGTGTTGCCTGATCAACGATTCAGCCTGTTTGTGCAGTAAGTTCTCGATCGGTGACTGCCCGAAAATTCCGACCAACCCGTGTTTGGAAGGACTCACGACGGTCGCGAACGTGACGAACGACGTTATCGCCAATGAGATCGGCGTAATGTATAAAGCCGGAAACTGCGCCGTAGATGTTAATCGCGCGCGTGCACGCGATTATTTGACGCATGCCGCTGAACTCGGCAACGAAGCCGCCATGTTGACGCTCGCCAACGGCTACCTCAATGGAAGTTTGGGCGGAAAAGACGAACCCAAAGCCATTGAATGGCTTAACCAGTCCGCGTCGCACGGTTCCGCTGAGGCCATGCTCAAACTCGCTGAGATCTACGACCGTCCTCAGGCATCCGCCAACGACATCAAACTCGCCTCGTATTGGTACGATAAGGGCGCACGCGCTGGAAATCCCATTGCGCAATACAAGCTCGCACTTCGTTATCTTAATGGTACCGGCGTCGATAAAGATCGAAACAGCGCTCTCTATTGGGTCCAACGCTCTGCCAATCAGGCGCATCAGGAAGCTATCTCACTGCTTAAATCTGAATATGGCTTTGATGACGTTACGATCGAAGAGATCGATAAGACCGATGGCATCGCCTATTATGAACTTGGCCAAAAATACAGCGTCGATGAAGAAAGCTCGAACTACAATTATAATAAGGCCGTTGCCTACTTCGAAAAAGGTGTAGCACTCGGCAACGTCGATTGTATGGAAGCTCTCGCTGATCTCTACGCCACCAAAGGAAAATCAGACAAAAAAGCCTTTGGCTATTACGAAAAAGCCGCTCAAAAAGGCCATGTTGAGTCAATGTTCCAACTCGCTAAAGCCTATGAAAATGGCCGTGGCGTCAAGAATAACGCCAAAAAAGCCTTTGAATGGTACCAAAAAGCTGGTGATCTTGGGCACGCCGAAGCGCAGCTCTCGCTCGCCAAAATGTTCATTGAAGGTAAAGGCACGGGCAAGGATGCGAAGCAGGCCAAGTTGTGGCTCATTCGCGCCGCTCGTCAGGGCAATGCCCAGGCCATGTCGCTCTTGCAGCAAATGGTTACGCCCGATAGTAGCAATGCCGCTTCTGGTCAGGCCGTCGTGACGCCAAATTCCAAAAATAAGGGCGATATTCGTTTGTTCTAGGCCCGACCGTTTCGACTTTTGTGGTAGGGGGAAGTCTCCCCCTACGCGGCTATTTCGCGTTGCGAAATACGCCGCTACCCCTTCGCCTGGCAGGGCCCACGACCGTGCAAATAAAAGCGCATGAACGCTTTGCGTTCATGCGCGTCATGGTTTAACTCAGGCTGAGTTATATTTTAATGATCCTGAATTTCGTCACAGGTGCCGGCTACGGCATTCCAAACGTGTGAGGTAGGATCACAGAATTTGCAGCTATCCACCGTGCCGTAGTAATGGTTGGCTTCGTCGCAGACACACGTGAGTCCGTCGCTCGTCTCGCCCGTGCTACATGCGGCACACATCATATTCGGCGTGCTCGATGTTCCTTTTGGAAAATATCCTTCCTTGCACAAACTCACATAACAACGATTGGTTGTTTCAGAGCACGATACGGTAACAGAGTTTTTGACCGTTTCGAGACAATCTACAGGCGTTTTCCATGTGTGTGTCGTGCCCTCACATTCTTGGACTTTTCCGTCTGCTGTACAACGTTTTTTGCCGGAGATGCAGTAATCTGGATCCGGTTCACAGGTTTCGGTGCCATCAACGACTTTGTAGCCAGCTTTACAGCCAGAGAAGCCACAGGTTTTTTCGGTGAGGCAACCGTAGACCGCGTTGGTATCGGCATTAACCGGTTCGGGGCAGTTCTTGCCCACTTCATGCATTTTGCCTGTGGTTGTGTCGCAGGAATAGATTTTTCCGGCATCGCAGTAATCGTCGTCGGCTGTACAGTCTTTTTCACAGCCGTTGCCGTCATCATTGGCGTGCCAACCCGTTTCGCAGGTAACGGAACACGGGGAATAATAATTGTTGGTGCATGCTTTGCCCGTGATATGTTCGCCTTTAACCTCGGGACAATTGTCGAGTTGGGTTGGCGAACAAGCGTGGCAGTAGGCGTAATTTTCTATTTCGGGGTCATCCATACAAACAGCGGAAACTTTTGTGCCGTCATTGATTTTGGCTTGTACCGTCGTGCAGTCATGAGTGCCCAGTTGATAAGACGGATCATAGGGGTCTTCTTCCCCACCATAGCAAGAGACGAGTTCGTTGCCATCGCAGAAGGAATCATAATCCGCTCTATTTTTGCAACGGTTGATCTTGCATTTTGACTTGTCGATGAGGCAGGCCTTTTCGCCTGTTGACGGGCAAATTTCGTCGTCATGTTCAGGATCACTCGGGACCGCATAAGAACTACCAGTCGCTTGAATGCACCAGTCGGTGGGGGGATAGTCGGAGGGGTCGCATTCTTTTAACGTTGAGTTGCAAGCACCTGTTTCTGGGTCTAGTGTGGTGGTGAGGCAGGCGTAGCTGCCGTATTCACCGACGCCACAGAGTTCGTTATCTTTACAAATGCTTATTCCACCAAAGGAACCATCAGCGGAACAATATACAACTGCGGCTATGCCGTAGACTTCAACGCAAAAATTGAATCTCGAACCGCACTCTTCAAGGGAGTAGATTGCGTCATTAAGAGCAACACAGGACTTGCTTGGCGTTTTGGTGTCGCAGACTTGTCCGTCATTGCAAGCGACGCCGTCATCCCACGCGTTATTGTTGCATGTATAGACTTTGTGCGTATGATTCGTTTCGTCGTAGATGCATTTTGTATCGTCGTTGAGGCATTCAACACAGGCGTTGTTTTCGCAACTCGTTTTGCCTTCAGCGTTTGTTGAACAATCGGTGTCGATCTTCCATTCGTTGTGGTCGCATTTCTCGATGACTGGGCCGTTGCAACGCAGTTCATCCGCATTGTCACACCACGTTGCTGAAGCAACGCATTTGTCTGTGCCGTCGACGGTTTTGCAAACGTCGCCGGCCGTTTCGCAGTCTTTTGCCTCCTGCCACGTTCCGTCGTCTGCACATGTCTTGATCTTGTCCCCGTCACATGCAGTTTTACCAGGCTCGCAGTCTTTTGTGTCTGCCGGCACGCATTTGTCTGTTCCTTCGACGGTTTTGCAAACGTCACCGGCCGTTTCGCAGTCTTTTGCTTCCTGCCACGTTCCGTCGTCTGCACACGTCTTGATCTTGTCCCCGTCACATGCGGTTTTACCAGCAGTGCAGTCGGGGGTGCTTTTGGTGATGCACGTCAATGTGGTTGTGTCACAGATCTGGCCATTGGCGGCGCAGTCGATGACTTCTTTGACATTGTTACCGTCACAGATCGTCAGGACGTTGTTGTCGCAACGGTTGGCGCCATTACAATACGAGGCTGTTTCATTACAGGCTGTCATGCTGCACAGTGCTGCGCATGACACAATAAGGGCTAATTTGTTGGTTTTCATGGACATTCCTATGAATAAAAGGTGAAATGAAATGATTCATTTCCAAAGTTATTGTTTCCAATAGACTGAATTGAGCCGAAGGATGCGTGATCGGCATCATTACTTCGGTTTTTTTTTCGCCAAATCGACGAAACAAACGCGCCGCCTATAACCTAAGCAGAGTAAAATGAACAGAGTAAAGTTAAGCCTTTGGATAGCTCGTTACAGTTCAGCCAGAGTTGGGGGCAATAAGTTGTTATAGGTTTGTTCGTTTTTATTGAAATTTTGGTTTTGAGCAGGCGTGGGCCTGCAGCGCGCAGGGTTTAGCTCTACCTTCTTCTCAAGCAGACGCGAGTTCGGATGCTTCGTCATGGAGGCGTTTTTCGCGAATTCGAGCATCAGCGCTTGTTTGGGCAAGATGATTCATTAGTATTTTTATGCTTTATTGCAAAGTAACTGGAAATCCGTTTCGCTCATTTGCGCTTTTCGAGCAGCCGCATTTAGGGATAAATCTCCTTCTTTAAAAAGGTCGATAAGCATTTTTAGTCCACCCTCTTTATTACCTTCTTCTCGAGCAGACGCGAGTTCGGATGCTTCGTCATGGAGGCGTTTTTCGCGAAGTCTGGCGGCTTCGCGAATTCGAGCATCACCGCTCATTTCACGAAGCACGTCAGCTGCTTTGTTTAATGTATTGTCATCTTTAAACATATCAAGCTCCTCCGGCTTTTTGACATTCAAAAATTTGAGCCATGAAGCCATACGCTCCGCCAAATTCACAGAAAATGTAGCCGTAGAGACGTGTCGCGACACGCCTCTACGGCTACGCGCATTCTGCCGGCGTATTAAGGATTCCAAAGGGGTCATCACTTTTACTTTGGCTCCTATCCGGCCTTAGTACGAGCCGCCCGGACCGGACGCCGGTATAGACGCGCAGACAGCACGTCTCTACCGGCCATTCAATTTGGTGTAGGGCCCTGCCAGGCGAGGGGGTAGCGGCGTATTTCGCAACGCGAAATAGCCGCGTAGGGGGAGACTTCCCCCTTCTTATTTGAAAACGATCACAGGATCGTGTGCAACCAATCGAGGAATTTTCCCCACAAACCTCTGCGTTTTCGATCGGCGATGGTGTATGACTTGATGTCAGGCGGGTTGATGGCGTGCTGCAAGAGGCCGACGGCGGTGGAATATTTTGGATTTTGGATATTATCGACCATGCCGCCGATGTTGAATGGCATGCCGCGACGGACGCTTTGTCCGAGGACCTGTGTGGCGAGTTCGTTGACGCCGTCCATGAGTGCGGTGCCGCCGGTGATGATGACGCCGCCGGTGATGTCGTTTAGGAAGCCGGCTTCTTCGATTTTGTCTTTGATGATCTCGAAGAGTTCTCGCACGCGTGGCTGGATGATGTGGGCGAGTGCCTGACGAGGCATTTTTCTGTTTGAACTTCCGCTTGGATCGGGGACGACGATGACTTCGTCGCTTCCGACGGCGGAGACCATGGCGCAACCGGACTGAATTTTGAGTGTCTCAGCGTCTGCGGTGCCGATGGTGAACGCGGACGAGATATCGGAAGTGATGTGTTCGCCGGCGATGTCGAGGACGTATGTGTAGACGAGGACGCCGTTTTTCCAGATGGCGATGTCGGTGGTTCCGCGTCCGATGTCGATGAGGACGCATCCGAGTTCTTTTTCGCCGTCTTTGAGCAGGACTTCGCTTGCAGCGAGTGGCGAGAGAACGATGTCGTCGACTTCGAGGCCGCACCGGTTGCATGCGTCGACGATGGATTGTGCGGCGGTCGTGGCGCAGGTGACGATGTGAAGTGTGGCTTCGAGGCGCACGCCGGTTTGGCCGCGCGGTGTACGTGTCGCGTTGGTGCCGTCGATCTTGTATTCCTGGGCAATGACGTGAAGGAATCTGCGGTCGGGCGGAATCACGACAGCGGTTGCGCTGTCGAGCACGGCGTCGATGTCCGGATCGCTGATCTGCGGTGAAGTAATGCGTGCAACGCCGTTTGAATTCATGCTTTTGACGTTGGAACCGCTGATCGAGGCCACGACGCTGGTCACTTCGTGGTTGCTCATGACTTCTGCGTCTTCAATGGCTTCGCGAATGCAGTCTGACACCGATTCGACGTTGCGGACGATGCCGCGTTCCATGCCCTTGGCCGGGCGCGTGCCCATACCTATGACGTTCAGACCGTCCGGTGTATTTTCACCAATAATTGCACAAATTTTGTTCGTGCCAATATCGAGTGCAACGATGAGACCGTCGTCTTTTTTGGAACCCATTTTTTTAGATCCTCCAACGTGTATTTTTGCGCCGAAACGGGGTACGGCGTTTAGGTGTCTTGAGTCTGGCGATAAAGTGGTTTGACAATGATCTTATTAATATTGTCTTCAGCGTCGATGAGAATGTATTCGGCATCGACGTTTTTGGATTCGAGCAGGTCTTCGATGTCGAGCAGTCGTTCGATTCGTTCGTCGAAGCGGTCGTAGCCGAGACGGATCTCGGTGGTTGCGGTGTAGAGCACGTATCCGACGGCATCCTCGTAGTGTACTTCTTCGATTTGATGCGGATAACCGAGCTCGTTGACTTTTTTGGCGATGTTGAATGCTTCGGTGACGATCTCCGGGTGTTCTGTGATCGGTCGATCGGTGCTGACGAGCGGCGGCATGATGTCATCGCTGCTGGCCCATGGTTTGATGACCTGACCATTTTCGTCAACGAAGAAGAGCTGCTTTTGGTTGACGATGCCGAGTGGTTTGTGTTCCTCGACGTCGATCTTGACCGTGTCTGGCAATTCGATGGTGACGTGAGCGGTTTTGATCCAAGGCAGTGTCTCGATGGTGGTGCGCAACGCGCGGACATCGAGCTCTGGCAGCGTGATGTCGTCGCGATCGAGGTCGGCCGCTTCGAGGATCTCGGCGTCAGAGGCACGCACGTTGCCTGAGATCAGAATGTTCTTGGGTTTGAACACGCCTTCGTCGACCTTTGACTGGTATAGCATCCACAGTCCGTAGATCGTTCCAAAGGCGAGGAGACAAGCGATGACGATGCTTGCGAGCGTCCAAAAGAGGCTTTTGAACGTCGTTTTATCGACCTGACCTTTGAGGCGTTTATTTTTTCTTTTCGAACCCATGACAGCATCCTTGCGCGTTCCGAAGCAGAACAGAAAAAGCGGCGATATTGTGCAATGAAATCGCAGTCGTGGCAAATTTCGGAGCCTTGTTTGGGGACAAAAAAAGCGCAGCCACGTGCGTGACTGCGCTGAGTGAGTGGTAACGACGGCGATTAGGCCGTCGTTGGGATTAATCGGTGACGTGGACGTCGCCAGTTTCGCTGTCTTCAGGCAAGCCGAGAACGACGAATTCGACGCGTCGGTTGTTTTGACGGCCTTCGGCGGTGTCGTTGGTATCGATCGGTCGATCGGGGCCGTAACCGATGGCGTTGAGTCGTTCTGGTGCGACGCCGCGATCGACGAGGTACTTGCGCACGGACTTGGCACGATCGTCTGAGAGCTTCATGTTGCTCTTGTGTTTACCACGGCTGTCGGTGTGGCCTTCGACGGTGACGTTACCGATGTGCGGGTTGTCGATGAGGAGCTGGGCGACTTGGTTCAACAGATCGTAAGATTCTTTTTTGATAACGGCCTTGGACGTTTCGAAGAAGACCTGTTCTTTAATGTTGATCTTACCATCTGCGAGCGCGACCTTGGCATCGGGGTCAGCATCGGGGCAGCCGTCATCATCCTCATAACCATTGATGGTTTCGGGGTTGTATGGGCACTTGTCGAGGTGATCATAGAGGCCGT
>JAZUKH010000242.1:0-8009 GCA_045643185.1 Myxococcota bacterium
TTGCCGAAGACGACGATGTTGTGCCAGTCGGTTTTTTTGTTATCACCAAAACCGGAGTCTGTTGCGAGCGTCATGTTGCAGAACTGTTTGCCTGCACTGGATGCACGAACTTCGGGATCTTTGCCAAGGCGACCGACGAGAATGACTTTATTGACCATGATTTACCTCCAAAAGCGTGTGGCATGTGCCACCTGTGATGATGTGGGGAACAAAGCAAAAATTGTATAGCACACATTTTCACATTGTTCTAGCAAAATAGGGAACAAATGTTGCGCCCGAAGGCGCAGCCTTTGTTTTTCGCCCTTATATATTGCCAGGCGTTTTGAAAACGTGACGCTTTTTTTGAAAAAAAGTTTGGAGGTTAGAGCCCGAGTTTTGCTCGTAGATTTTTGAGACGTTGCTGCTGTTGCATGCTCTTAAATTCTTTCTCGAGGGGATCGTCTTCTTTAGAGTAAAAATCGTCGTCGATAAAGGGTGCCGCTGAAGGCATGGGGGCAGAGGCAGGGGCTTTGGCTTGGCGAGCACTCTGTTTGAGCAGATCTTTTTGTTGTTTGATCTGGTCTTTTTGGTTGAAGAGCTGCATTTCGGTCTCTTGTGCGGATTTGAGACGGATCATCGCCTCGTTGATGAGCATGTTGTTGTTGTTTTGTCGGGCGAGGTCGAGTCGTTCTTCCCATTTTGAGACATCGGCGCCGGCGGCGTCGAGCGCGCGGTCGAGGTCTTTTTCAATGAGCAGCAGCTGGGTGTATTCACTATGAATGTCTTTGTAGGCGCGGCTATTCGGGGCGAGCGTCGGCGTAAGGGCAGGCTGAACGGGCGTCTGGACGGCAACGGGAGCGGGCGCGACGGGCTGAGTCGGTGCGAGCATACCCGTTGCAGGAACGATGGCTTGCGAGGGGGCTGCGACCGCTGGCTGAGGCTGACCGACAGCTTCAAAAGGAGACGCGGCTTTGGTATCTGAGGGAGTCAAAAAATTGTTGGAGAATGCACCGTTCGTTTGGGTGGTGCCGATCGTTTCGAAGCCGGCAGCATTGGCTTTAAATTCCGGTGTTTTTTTGCAGAGCTCGGCTTTGGCATTTAACGCGGCTTCGATGGCATCCGCACAGGCTTTGATGTCAGCGTGGGTCGACAGCTCTTTGGCGCGGATCGTGATGTCTTTGAGGGCTTCAGGCTGGGTGATATAGGTGGCAATGACGGAAGCAAGCTCGTAAGTATGCTGAATGCCGATCGCGACGGATTCGTGGATGAGGAATTGAGCCAGGGCAGAAAGGTTGGATTCGCAGAAGAGTGCCGTTGGGATGCCGAGTGCTTCAACGTTGGCGAGCAAAGCATCATTTTGCGCGCATATCACGAGATCGGCGATGGCCAGGTAGTCGGAGATCGGGCTCACGGTACCGAACATTTTGGCATTCACGTTAAAGCGCGCAGCGAGTGAACGCAGCACGTCGGCATTGTAGGCGTTGTTGCCGTAATAGAAAAAGGCTTGGTATGGCGCGCGAATGAGTGAGAGCTGCAGCATGATGGTCTGCAGTTCGGGCTGCGGGATGTTCTCGGCCAGGATCATGACGATGGGACCGGCTTCTCGTGAAAGGCCGAAGCGCGTGCGAAGGTTGTCGCTCGTGTCGGACGCTTTGTCGAGGCTGACCCAGCCACCTTCGAAGATGCGTTCGGGCGCCCAGTGGACGGATTCGAGGTAGTTGCGGAAAGCTTTGTGGGACGTCACGATGGCGTCGAATTGGGCAGGATTCCAGGTCTTGGAAAGCTCGGTGTGGGGAATTAGTGCGATCTTGAAGTTGGCGTTTGAACCTCGTTTGAGGCAGTCAAAACTCGTGACGATCGTGGCTTTGTTATCGGCGGCTTTGGCTGCCTGGGAGGCAGCAGGGCCGATGTCGTCGAATTTTGGCGCAGCCGGTTCGGTGGGCTTGGCGGCTTCTTTGGGCTTGGCAGCCTCTTTGGGGGCGGCGGACTTGTTCAAAAGCGGGTCGATCTTTTCAAGCACGGCTTTGGTCGCCGTTTCAGCGATGGATCTGGCGTTTTGAGCAATGTCCTGGGCGAAGTCTTTTGCAGACTGGGTCAAAATGTTTTGAAGCGTCGAGTCTGACCATTTGGAAAGCGTGACCTCGTGTCCGCGGTGGGCAAGTTCGTCGGAGAGCGCCTTCATTTCGGCGTCGGATGCATCCTTGGGGTCGTAAATGAGGTCGAGCGTGAAAGCAGTTTTTTGGTTATCTGACATAATGAAACCTCCGAATGGGTCAAACAAAGTGTATCGACGTTTCGCAACGTATCAATGAAGTGCCTGCGGCACCGAAAAGCGAGTCAAAATTATAACGCGAGGGCAAAACAAGGTGCAAGTCGAAAGCGCGCGTACTATGGACCTCCGGTTACTGCTTAGCCAAGGATCACAATTTGTTTTACTGAGTTCAGTTGCACTTGAACATTATTGTTTTGGAGCAGGCTAGAGCCTGCGGCGCGCAGCAGGCGTATCGACACCAGGCGTCGATAGCCGGAGCCAACTGAATTGAGCGGCGGCGTATTGGCGGAGCCAATAGCCGAAGCGGCGCAGGCGTATCGACGCCAGGCTTCGATAGCCGGAGCCAACAGATCAAAATCAGTGTATGATGTTGCGTCGTTGCCTTTGGGCATGGTTTGAAACGGATTTTTGCGCGTGAACGCGATCGGGAGGCTAAAATGTCAGAGAAGACAGCAAAGTGGACGATTTTGAAGGGTGGCAAGGTGGTGACGAGTGCCGGACTCGTTGAGACGGATGTGGCGATGTCGAACGGCGTGATCGTCGGCCTGGGGGACATGGGCGAACGGGGCGTGTGTGACGGTGACGAGGTCGTGGATTGTACGGGACGCATTTTGATGCCGGGTGTCATTGACGCGCATTGCCACATCAAGCTCGATACGGGCATTTTTCAGACGCCCGACGACTGGCATGTGGGGTCGCGTGAGGCGGCGTATGGCGGCGTGACGAGCGTCATCGATTTTGTGGGCCCGATGCCGGGTGAATCGCTCAAACACGCTCTGGATAACCGATTGAAGGAAGCGGAACCGAGTGCGATCGACTATACGTTTCACATGACGGCGTTGGATGCGAAACCTGAGACGCTGGCTGAGATCGAACAATGCCGGGCGTGGGGGCTGACGTCGTTGAAGCTTTATACGACGTATCGTCCGAACTATTATTTAGATGATGCGTCGATCTTGGAGATCTTGAAAGTGGCCAGCCGTTGCGGTCTGGTGACGCTGATCCATTGTGAGAACGACGCGATCGTGACGGAAGAAGGCCGTCGTCATGAGCAGGAACCGGTCTGGTCGTCGTATCCGGAGCGCCGACCGGCTTTGGCTGAGGAAGAAGCGGCGGCGCGCATGGTAGCGTTGGCGCGCTATGCGAATGCCACGTTGGTCGTGGCGCACAATTCGTCGGCGAAAACGGCGCGTCTCGTGGCCGAAGCGCGTCACGCCGGTCAGGCTGTCTACAATGAGACGTGTCCGCACTATCTGTTTTTGAATGCGGACTGCAACCACAAGAGTGCCGAGGCGTGGCGATACATTTTGCAGCCGCCGCTGCGTGATGCTTCGCAGAATGCATTGTTGCAGCAGGCTGTGCTGGCGGGCGATGTGTCGTTTATGATCACGGACCATTGCGCTTATACGCGTGATCAGAAGGTCAACGGCATGGCCGGCGGCACGCCGGGAGGGCTGCCTGGCCTCGAAACGTTGCTGCCATTGACGATGGCGGTGCCGGGCATGACCTGGTCGAAGGCGGCGGGGCTTTTGTGTGAGAACCCGGCCAAAGTTTACGGCCTGTGGGGACGAAAAGGTGCCATTGCACCGGGCTTTGATGCGGATATCGTGATCCTGCGTGACGAAACGTTCACCATCGACGAAGCGAAGTTACACGGTTTTGCGGGCTTTTCGCCGTTCCACGGCCATACCGGTCGCGGCGTCGTGGAAAGCGTGTACAGACGCGGGGAAGCCATCGTCAAGGCTGGTCAGTTTGACGAGACGGCGACTGGGCGCGGGGCTTTCATTAAGTTGTAGCCTGCTTGTCGCGACGTAGCGCGCTCGTAGAGACGTAGCAGGCTACGTCTCTACACGTTGTGGATTTAGCGTTTACGTCGGCGCGGGATGATGAGCGCGAGCAAAGCGAGCGCGGTGAGGAACCAGGTTGGGCGCGACGTGGCAGGGGCGAGCAATGTCGCTGAGCAGTCGTCCTTCTCGGTGTCTTCGTCGCAGCTGTTGTTCAGTTTACAGAGTTCGGTGACCTGACAAGCGTCGTGGTCGGCACATTTGGGATCATCGCAGTCGATCAGGCCATCGTGGTTGTCATCGACCTGGTTGGTGCAGTCTTCTTTGAGGCAGACGGGCATCTTTTTGCACTGTGGATCGGCGCAGTCGATCAGCCCGTCCAGGTTGTCGTCGACGTGGTTGTCACAGATCTCCTTGGCGCAGTAGGGTGATTCACTGCACTGTGGATCGGCACAGTCAAAGAGTCCGTTCAAATTGTCATCGCTGCCATTGTGGCAATCTTCGGGCTGACAATAGATCACGTCTTCGCACTGCGGATCGTCGCAGTCGATTTTTCCGTCTTCGTTGTCATCGATGTCGTTATTGCAAATTTCCGGTTCACAGATCTTCTGTCCTTGGCAGGCCGGGTCGTCGCAATCCATCAGCCCGTTGTCGTTGTCATCTTCGTGGTTATCGCAGATCTCGGGCTGACAGATTCGCACCGTTGCACACTGCGGATCGTCGCAGTCGATCCGCCCGTCGCTGTTGTCGTCTTTTTGGTTGCTGCAGTCTTCGGGGATGCATTCGGGCAGGACGAAGCAGTAGGGGTCGAGGCAGTCGATGCGTCCATCGTGGTTGTCATCGACTTGGTTCGTACAATCTTCGGGCTCATCGGCGGCCAGGTTGGGCACGTTTGGCGCGATAAAATTGACATAGTAATCGGGGACTAGGGTGGCGGCATCCGTCCCGTTGCAATCGCCGAAGCCAAAACTTGTGACGCCAATAACGTATTCGATGCCATTTCTCGTATAGAACGTGGGACCGCCGGAATCACCCTGACAGGTTGCCGAGGGGGAACCTGTGAAGTAGATGAAGCCATCCGTTGTGGTGCCATAGAGGTAGTTGCCGCAATACTGGCTTTTTGTGCCTGTTCTCGGGCAATAGGCAAACGGCGTTGGTGTGGTTTCGTATTTGACGCCTGATGAGTAATCATCATTTGCTTTAGTTTTTCCAAAGCCAACGGTCGTCATCTTTAAAGACGAGCTCTGGTGATAAGCGTCAAACGCTTGGTCGATCTCTTCTGAGGTCAACGTGATGCCGGTGACTGGAGGCATGGGGGGCGTTGGTTGAGCCACACTGAGCGGAACAGACTCGGTCAGTTCGATGAGGGCAATATCGTTTTGGATGTTAGTGGGTGAGCACGTAAACTTGGGGTGATAGATCGTCCGTTTGATATCAAAGGAGTTCTGGCTATTGACACTGTACACGTCATTGGTGATGGCGACACGAACCAGGCCCATTTCGTAGGCAACTTCGACGTATTGATCCGGATCGGAGTCTTCTTCGCAATGTTGAACGCAATGGCCTGCGGTGAGAACCCAGTTTGGGGTTATGAGGGTGCCAGTACAAAATGCAGATTTTTGTAGACCCCCGTAAATTGAGTAGTCAAGAAAGAGCAAGACGGTGGATGAGTGGGTCTCATCTGTGACGCGTTTGCCATTGATGATCGACATTGTATTCCGGCGCAGGTCGAGCGCATCCATTAACGCGCAGTTTTCGCCCTCACAACGCGGAGCCATCGTGCTGTTGTCACATGCGTTGAGACTAAGGGCCGCCAGTAGAGCGACTAAAGTTAGTTTTTTCATGAATATTCCCTATATGATTAGGTAGAAATAACCCTATGTGGCTAGGTAGAAATAATGAGTTTTTTGAGTGTCAGTGGGTGACTGCTCAAAAAACGCGTAGGCACATACCTTTATTAAAAAAGGATTTCAAGTGGGAACTCAGTTCGTTTGTTGGGTGAAAAATGTTGAAAAGGTTGAATTTCCTACAAAAAACGACAAATTTTTTGAGCAAAATTAATTTTTAAGCGAAGACGTTTTGAGAATGGAGATAAGAATTTTTGAGAGGATGAGTCCGTTTGGAATGGCCGAGGATTTGATGCCACAATCGGTCTCATAGAGGGCACGATGTAGTTGTTTGAGTTCGTTGAGAGAGTAGAGTGCGGCGGCTTCGCGAATGGGTCTGAGCGCCCAGACATTTTTGACGCCGAGGTTTTCGCAGATCTCGTTTTCGGACATCTGGTTTCCGGGCTCGGTACAGAGTTTATAATGGAGCAGGCGGCGCACGGGGGTAGCGAGCGTGCCGGTGACGAGGACGAGTTCACCGGGGGTTTTAGCCTGTTCGACGAAGGCGAGCAGAGCTTCGAGGCATTTGGGAATGTCACGTTTCATGATGGCGTCTGAGATCTCGAAGATACTTCGTTCTCGGGTATCGATGACTTGTTCGCGCACGATCGTTTCTGTAATCGTATGATCATCGTTTGCGCAAAGTTTGAGTTTTTCGATCATCGTGCCGAGTAAAGCCCTGTCGGGGCCGATCGCTTCAGCGAGGTATTTTGCAGCCGTCGGCGAGAATTTGAGAGACCAGGTGTTTTGTGCTTCGTCGAGGATGTAAGCCTGGATCTGAGCAATGAGTTTTTCGCGGGGATCCCAGGGTTTGAGATCGAAGCCGAGTGGCAGACAACGGGCGACTTTGAGGGTATTCGGTGCGTTGTTGGCGGCATCGAGAATGGTGTTCCAGGTGATTTTGACGTTTTCGGTCTTTTTGGTGGTTTTTTTGGCTTTGGATTCTTTTTTTGCGCCTGCGACGCCATTACAAACGAGGACGAGTGTGCCGCGTGCGGGATTGGCGATGTATTCCGTCAGTCGCGTGAGGGGTTCGTCATCGATTTTATTTTTGAGTTTTTCGGTGCCTTTCAGGATGACGATTTTTGGCCCGCTGAACATAGAGATGTTCTTGATGGCATCGAGTGCCGTCCGAACGTCAGCTTCGCAGCCTCGTTCGCTGCAACGGAACTGTTCAAAGCAGAGCGGATCCGGAGCAGCGTCCTTAAAACGCTTTTTGACGAGGGCATTCACGAGTTGTTCCATGCGGTAGCTGTCTTCCCCGTGAAAGAGGTAGACGGGAGCCAGGGGCTCCTGGCTGTTCAGGTGTTGCAACATCTGTGGAAAGTCGTCAGTCAGGGTTGGATAGGCATTTGAAGACGCGTAAGCCATGTTTGGAACTCCGCCAGGGTGTATAGACACGTGAAGGCGGCACAAGGCCGCCTTGAAGTGAAGCTGAATCACAAGCGTGGATTGCTTGTTTAGGGATCGATGGATTGCGTTACAGTATTTGTTTATTCTTGAACATGGTGTTCAGGCGCCGGCCTGGACCTGCGGCGTGCAGAATGAAACACCGGCTGAACCGTAACGTGGATTGTGTGCGTTGGGACTAGATATCGCTATCGTCGTCGCCGAGTGGCAACATATCATTCGGATCGTCATCAAGACCGGCTGAGACTTCGTCTTCGTCGATGGCGCCGTCGACCATTTTTTCGCGGATCTGGGCTTCGATGGCGTTCATGATCTCGGGATTGTTTCTGAGATATTCCTTACAGGCTTCGCGGCCGTTGCCGATGCGTTCACCTTCGTAGGCGTACCAGTTGCCAGACTTGTCGAGGATCTCGAATTTGGCGCCGAGGTCGAGGATATCGCCTTCTTTGCTGATGCCTTTTCCGTAGAGGATGTCGACTTCGACCTCGCGGAAGGGGGGCGCAACTTTGTTTTTAACGATTTTGATCCTGGCCGTGTGACCGACAGGGTCGTTCCCATTTTTGAGGACGACGGCACGACGGACGTCGAGGCGAACCGACGAGTAGTACTTGAGGGCGTTACCGCCGCTGGTGGTCTCGGGGTTGCCGTAGATGACGCCGACTTTTTCACGGAGCTGGT
>JAZUKH010000243.1:0-7415 GCA_045643185.1 Myxococcota bacterium
AGACACTTGATGTTGTGATGAATCTCTCGATTCATCGCCCATATCTCTATCACTTTCTTCTTTTCAGTTTTCATCGTGTCATCAGGTTTGGTGCCCGTTGACGAGGCGAGGCTTATACGCGCATCGGGGATACGCGTCAACATTTTTTTTCAATTTTTTCGCTTTTCATTACAGCTCAGTTGAGGAAATCAAATCCGGCGAGTCGCCGATAAGAAAACGCGGCGCGTATTGACCGAGCGCGAGACGCGAATTTTCGCGTCTCAAGCGAGGGAGAAGCGACGCGGGCGCGGCGTATGAAATAGCCGCGCCTATAAATCATAGTCATTTTTGGGGGCATACCCATCTGAGTCGTAACTTTTTTCCCGTGCTAGTTCCACAGATGATCCACGAGGAGGCAGCGCAAGCCACAACAGTACGCATTTTTATCTTCGTCCTTGCGGCAAGCGCATCAGAAAATGCTTCCATCTTCTCGCAACCCCTTACCGTGCAACCGACACATAATTTTGTCACGAAAACGTCACGGTTTTGAATATTTATAATGTTCGCGCGTTAGAGGTCTCGGTCGCGTATTCACTTGGTAAATGCGCTTTCGTGGACGCTTTTACAGCCCTAACCTGCGAGTTCTGAATGAGTTTTAAACACCTTCTTGAACTGAACCTCAAATACCGTTGGGTCGTTCTGGCCTTCTTCTTCATCTTCACAGTCATCTGCGCTTTCCAGCTGCCGAAACTACGCTTCGACTTTAATCCGGAAGCCATGCTCGAATTCAGCGAAGAAGAAATCCAATACCAACACGACTTTGAAGAGAAGTTCTCCAGCAATAGTAACGTTTTTCTTGTCGTTGTCAGCGATCAGGAATCGCTTTTGACGGCGTCACGCCTAGCTGATCTGCGAGATCTGACCAATACGCTCGAAACGTTTGATGGCGTTTCGAAGACGTACAGTCTTGCACGCGTTCCCCAGATGGACGAATCACCGATGGCGCTTCTTCGCGGCCTTCAACCGATGGTTGGTGAAAAACCACTGACCGACGATGAACTAGCCACCATCCAGACGCGCGTCCGCAACTCCAATCTGTTGAAGGGCAATTTGATCTCAGAAGACGAACACCACGCCATGATTATGGTCGAACTTGAACCAGGTGCCGTCGAACCTGATGACTTTTTCCCGGTGTTGACGCAGATCAAGGAAACCGTCACAACCTGGCAAACCCAGGATGACAATGCACAATACACCATCGAATACGGTGGTCTGCCATTCATCCGAGCCATGACCGTCGATTCCATGAAACGTGACCAGTTCATTCTGTGGCCAGTGGTTGGTGTTCTCTACATTTTGGCGCTCTGCGTACTTTTCCGCTCATTCTGGCAGGCGATCCTGCCCTTGATCTGCGTCGGCTGCGTCGTTTTGTGGGCCATTGCCATCATGATCTGGTGCGGCATTCCCGTCACGATGATCAACAACACGTTGCCGCTGCTCATTCTCGTCATTGGCGTTACGAACAGCATCTATGTGCTCATGCGAATGATCGATGAACACAAAAAAGGCAAAGACAAAACACTCGCAGTCCGTGACGGTGTTTATCGCGTCGCCTTGGCTACGCTTTTGACCACCGCAACGACGGCTGTCGGTTTTGGTTCCCTCGCGGTTGCCCGAGCCTCCATCCTTAACAGCTTCGGTGTTATCACAGCCGTCGCCGTCATGCTCGTCTATGTTGCGATCATCTTCTTCATGCCGCAACTCGCCTCGTTCATGAGCCTTGAACCCAAAACAGAAAAGAGCGCCGACGAAGCCAAAGACGGCCTCGTCGAAAAGTGCATTTCCGCCGTTACAAACTTCAGCGTTTCACATCGTTGGGCTGTCTTGGTCACGGCTATCCTGCTCCTCGGAACGTGCATTTTTGCTGGCACGCACGTCGAGTTCAACAGCAAAGTCAACGACGTTTTTCAAGATGAACACCCCATCACCCAGACGAATTTGCTGATTGAACAAAAACTCGGCGGCATGCTCCCGCTCGAAATAGACCTCAATACCAATGAAGATCAATTCTTCGGCAAAGCCGAAAACATGAAAGTCATCTGCGACCTTCAAAAGCAGATCCTCGCGCACGACGGCGTCATCAGCGCTCTGTCGTTCTGCGACCTGCTTGACGAAGCCGGAATCACGTTCGAAAACGTCCCTGATCAAAAACAATATAGTTTGCGGCTCGCCGCCATGACCAAGCTCCAAAAAGATCAGGTTAGCCAGTTCATCACCACTGATCGCAGCAATGTTCACATCACAGTTCGCATTCCCGACAATGGCGTTCAGCATTCAGACAAGACGATCAAAGACATTCAGGCCCTGTGCTCTCAAACACTCGCCCAAACCAGCATCAGCTACCGCATGACGGGCATCGCCTACAATTCGACGCGTGGTCTCAACGTATTCGTCGGTGACCTCTTTACGTCCCTCATGACGGCTTTCTTCATCATCTTCATTCTTCTGTTCGGCGCTTTCCGTTCATTCTGGGCTGGCGTCACAGCAGTTCTGCCCAACCTCCTGCCGCTCTTCATCACATTAGCGATCATGCCGCTTTACGGCTATGGCCTGAACACGACATCCGTGCTCGTTTTCACGATCAGCATCGGTCTGGCAGTCGATAACTCCATTCACATTATTTCGCGTTTCCGTCAGGAGTATCGCTATCAAACGGGCGTCGAAGATGCTATTCGCATCGCCATGCGCAGCTCCGGTCGAGCCATCTGCCAGTCGAACGTGCTCCTGTGCAGCGGACTCGCGGTTTTGTTCATCTCGAACTTCGAACCCATTGTCCGCGTCGGCTCACTCACGATGACCACGATCGGCGCCGCGCTCGTCATTTCAATCGTCCTTCTGCCTGCTGAACTCGCCATACTCGGCAAACGCATGAAACTTCCACGTTACATCAAAGCGGAAAAGAAACTCGCGCTTGAATCTGAAGTTGCTGAACCTGAGGATTCAAACGACGATTCTCCCCTCATTCGCAACAGCACACGCACTAAGCCGATCTCTTCCATTTCACCGGCGATCAACGTGTGCCTGACCAACAAAAACTAACCCGAACACACGACGATCAAGCGGGCAACCCATTCCGGTTGCCCGCTTTTTTTTGCTTTATACCCCCTAAGCTCGCGCCAGAAGTCTTAACATTTAATAATATTCTCACGCGTGTCAGTTCCCGCTTTTTTTGAACAGGATGGTCTCTTTACCATTAAGAGGAGACTGAAGCGCGATGGTATTTTCGTTCGTCTCCGTGAAAACGTTGATGAAATCGTAAGACGCCTCCGAAGCCGCAATGCGGAAGCGCTCCGCTTTGTCATAGCGCCACTGTCCGTGTTGGAACAGGAATACGTATGACCCACTCTGCACTCCGCTCGGCAATCCAGTTGCTTCTGTCAGCACCAACGTAAACTCAAATAGGATGCTCTCCCCGTCGCCATTAAACGTCATGGTTCCGTATTCGGACGTAAACACACCGTCATGGGGATCAGGCTTCGGCATACTGCTGTTCGGAGGCATATCCTTGACACCGCAGGCTACGCAGAAGATCAGGATGCACATGAGCGGGATAATCCAAAACTTCATTCTGTTCATAGGTTATTTACCTTTCTTTATTTTGTTTTTTTGTAGGTTTCAATGGACTCATCAAGCGCCTTTGCTGACGAATCATAGGCCATCGCAGTAAGGTCGTTGAATCCTGTTTGAACAATGTCACTGTTGCCCACGGCGATGCTGTAGACATTTTTCCCGTCCATTTTGATAAAGCCGGCTTCATCGGCTATGTCGCCCAGTTTTTCTCCCACAGCCTCTGTCACCAGTTCAAAAGAAGACTTAGCCAGAGATTCCTCTGCAGCGTCAATGGCCCCCCCTAGGCCTTTGCCATCGATGAAAGCGCCCGCCATAGCCTCCGTTGCCCGACCACCGACAACATAGATGGCTTTGGCACCGCCTTCGAAGTAATCCTTTCCGATGCTGTAGAGACTTCCGACGACGGCCTTTTTTGATGCGACGCCCAAGCTTTCTCCCTTAACATGAGCCTCTTCAAGCGCGCCAACCTGGTCCGTAGCAAGCACATAGATCGCTTTCCCAACTTTACCGGTTGCGCCGCCGTAATTTGCAAAGAAATCAAATGCCTTATCGGTTCCGTACTTTGTAATCGTTGCGGCCCAGAGCGCGACATCATAGACCACCGCTTGACGAGCGGCCTGACGTCCTTCTATCGTATGGAGTCGCTGTTCTCGTGCGATAATCTTCCTGATATGTGCCTCGTCCGTATCAAGCGTTCCGTATTTTCTGAGATTATCCAGGATTTTGGCAGTTTCTTCTTCGATCTTTTGCTGCTCTGCATGTAATGCGGCATCGTCTTCGTGGAGCATACGGTCAAAGTCCGTATCGTGCGACCTGAGTTTTTCGTTCTGCTGATTGATCCACATTCTGTCGTTTTGCCGCTGTACAAGCCAGTCAGCCAAACGGTTCAGATCCAATAGGGTCTTTTTGTCGGAACGTACCCACGCTCCCGTTTTCCTATCCTCTGTAAAGCATTCTTCCGCACCTGTCGCGGGATCGGTGATGAAAATGCAGTCACCTATCTTGAAGTTCATCTCAACTTTGTAGACACCGTCAAGATCGAAGACGATGACGGCTTCTTCCGGGATGGTATCTGACATAGGCGCTGAAACGACTGCCCCCATGTAATCTCCAGACATCTGCTTACTGGTAAGGCTAAGATAAGTCTTGGGATAGATGTTGATGCGCGCCGTAAGACGAGGATCCGTTTTTTCTGAGCCGTCCGGATAGATGGCCACCATGCGGGCGTAGACAACAGCTTCGTCACCAACGTTAATCATATCGCCAAATTCCTTATAGACCCGCATTTCGTAGCTTACGTCTTCATTTTCGTCTTCATCTTCGTCTTCTTCGGAGTCTTTTTGATGCTCTGTCTGAGCCATCTTTGCGGCTTTTTTCTTTTTGCCTTTTTTGATCATCGCTCCACCGCCCAGCAAAATCAGAGCAATGAGGACAGCAGGAACAATGAAACCGGGCATTTCGCCCTCGTCATCCGAAGCTTCTGTATGGATCACCGTTCCGTGAACTGAATCGACGTCTTCCCCCCCCATGACATTTTCTCCGATAATAAGTTCGAGAATGACCTTGTCGCCTTGACTCGACTTAATTTCGGTCATGATCTTTTCGCTGGTACTGCCTTTGGACACCGTATACGTATCGCCAACATTATAGTGGTCACCTTCAGAATACGAATAGGCCTTTTTTCTAGAGATCTCTTTATCGTCCTGATACTGTATAAATTCCTGAAAGATCCCTTCTCTATCTGCAGCGCCGGGAGCATAGCCTCCAACTGTAAAATACACTGCGATCAACGCGTTTTTATCCTGCGCATCATAGTGTAGAATCCTGTGATAGACGTGGTACCCGTCTTTGTCGACATATTCTTTTGCATCAGAAGTTTCTGGAACAAATTTCGAAGCCTTCGTCGTCGTCCAATAGCCCCAGTATGCAAACCGGATGCTGTTATACCTCTCATATTCCGTAGTATCTTCATCTTCAACGACAGCAACATCCGCACTCTCGGGTGGATTCTCAACCGATGGGGTGGCTAAAGCTCGGCTTGAAAACGTCGGAAAGAGCACCAGGCAAAAGACCAACATGTATATTTTGTGAAGTTGCCGAGCCAAGAGCTTTTTCTGCGCTTCGGGAAGAACGATCCTGCCTTCGCCTTTTCTGTCCGGAGCTTGTATATGAACAGTCTGCGATATCGGTCCATCGGTCTGAGGCGACGTTACCTGGGGTACGCTTTGCACGAGCTTGGAAACAGGCTCCGAGGATGTCATGGCTGCTGTGTGCTCAGTGCCTTGTCTTGCTTTTCGCTGGCTCACGCCATCTTTTATGGCAGAAATGATGGTGAAAACCAAAAACACCATCGAAATGATGCAGCCATATACGAACGAATGCGCAAAATCAGACTCACCGCTAGCAAGCCCATAAATGATGGCTCCAGGTATGGGAAGCAATATGATTACGGTCGCACAACCTATCCCTTTTTTCTCTTTCTTTTTCATATTCTTCCCCAGCTTATTCGTTCAAAGGCGAAATCATTTACTCCAAATACTATCTTTGCGTAAACGCTATGACGATCAAGACAAGTCCGAACAGCACAAGCGCTACGCCAAAAATCTTGCCGCCGCTCTTTCCGCTGACCAGAAACTCCTCCGGTTTGTCCGGGTTGTATCTAACCGTTGAAGTATCGCCCACGTTGAAATCGTGTTTGTTATGGCTGTAAATACCACCACTTTTTCGGATGGTATTTCCGTTGACCGTAAACTCATAGATCGGTGTGTAGGTGTATTTCTTATGGGTATTCTCTGAACCTGCTTCGTCTTTTTCCGCCTGAACTTCAACGATCATGGCAGAAGCAGAAGCCGTACATCTTTTTTTCTTACGCGATTCCTTTCTGATGCTAAGAAAACCAAGCAGAAAGATCACACAACCGACAAGTAAATAAGCAACAAAAGGGTTCATCTTCTTTTCCTCCTTACCTTGAATAGCTCACACGATTAAGAAACAGTTTTATCTATACGGCATACTCCTAAAGAACTTCTTCTGCCACCCCCCTATCAATAAAATTTCCAAACAAACGTTACTGTTCAGCCGGGGCTTACAATCCGTTTTAGTTTTTTCATTTATTCTTGATTTTTTTAGGAGCAAGCGTCTCCACTCGGCCCCCTTGCATCCCCCGCGCCCTTTTTTGTCGGCCGTGTGGAACTCGCTTCGCTCAAACAAGCCACACGGCCGTACCAACTTCAGGAACGGTTAAGGTAGATCATCGTAAACTTACCTTTGGAATCGTCGGCCGCGAACTTGCCTTCGGCTTCGAACAAATCGCGGCCGCTCGCCCATCTCAGCCTGCTTGCCTTCGGCTTCGCAACGGCTGAGATTTTGAATTTCTGACTAGACAAAGCTTCCTCGACTGAGACGTAACTTGGCAATATATAAAGAAGGAGATGTTTTTTCGTACCTGCATGTAGGTTTTAACTAATCAATCAGTGGATCGACGACGAAGACAGAAAAAGTCACTAGAAACAAAAAAATCCGTCACTTTATGAAACTCGTTGGCAATATATAAAGAAGGGGGATATATTAACACCTACATGTAGGTTTTAGCTAATCAACCAGTGGATCGACGACTTGCCGTTTAGTCTTAAACAATTTTCACGAGCAGGCTGCGGCCTGCGGCACGCAGGGGGTTCGCCAGGGCGCGAACCCCCTACAACCCCCGCGCCCTTTTTTGTCGGCCGTGTGGAACTCGCTTCGCTCAAACAAGCCACACGGCCGTACCAACTTCAGGAACGGTTAAGGTAGATCATCGTAAACTTAAG
>JAZUKH010000244.1:0-15159 GCA_045643185.1 Myxococcota bacterium
CACAGAACGACATGGCTACGATCCGACTTCTTCATGAAGCCCTGGCCGATATGCGCGTGCTGGTCCAGACGACGAATCAAACCCTGAACGGCGTTTTTAATGGCGAAACAAGCCCGCTCGAACGCCTCAACAGCTCCATGGACCGCCTGGATCGCAGTCTTGCCAACATCGAAGACGTCACGAACCGCATTCACAATGGTGAAGGCAGCGTCGGAAAGCTGCTCAACGACGACAGTGTTGCCGACGAAGCCGAAAACCTTCTCAAAGAAACGCGCGAACTCATTGCGAGCGGCACCAAGACTGTCGATTCGGCCAACAGCCTGCTCAAGCCGATCTCTGACATGACCGTCGACCTTTCGCTGCGCGGCGATTACCTGGTGAATGCCAACGCCCTAAAAGTCGATTTTGGCGTCAAACTTCAGTCAAAGCCCGACACCTATTATCTGATCGACCTCATTATGGATCCGAAAGGCTCGAGTTCGACCAAGAGCATCATGACGTATTCATCCGAAACGGGGCCAGTGTACGAGACCGTAACGACGAACGACGACTCGTTCAAATTCAGCGCACAGATCGCCAAGCGCTGGCGCTGGTTCGTGGGTCGATTTGGTCTGATCGAAAACACCGGCGGCCTCGGCGGCGATATGCTGTTCTTTGAAGACGACCTGCAGTTCAAATTCGACCTCTTCGCCTTTAACGACAACGAATATCCGCGATTTCGCGGGACGGGCTTCCTCTATTTCTCGCTGTTTATGCCCTGGGAATGGACGAAGACCTTTTATTTGACGGCCGGCTTTGATGACCCCATCAACACCGACGAATTCGATTATTATTTCGGCATTGGCTTCCGCTTCACCGACAACGATGTCAAGAGCATCCTGAGCCTGTTGCCCACACCTTAATTTTTAACCAAAAAAGGAACACGCATGCTGAAAGTCGTCTTTATGGGCAGTCCGGAATTTGCCGTGCCCACTCTGGAAGCGTTGATCGCCGATCCGCGGATCGAAGTATGTGCCGTCGTCACGCAGCCAGACAAAGAAGCTGGCCGCGGCAAGAAACTGACGCCCCCGGCCGTCAAAGTCTGCGCTGAAGCGCATAACATTAAAGTATTTCAACCCGTCAAACTTAAGACGGAAGAAATGTACCAGGCGCTGACTGAGATCGCGCCGGATTTCTTTGTCACGATCGCTTACGGCAAGATCCTTCGTCAGTCCTTTTTGGACATACCCAAAATCGCGCCGCTGAACCTTCATGCCTCGCTTTTACCCCGTCTTCGCGGCGCAGCGCCGATCCAGTGGGCGGTCATGCGCGGCGAAAAGCAGTCAGGCGTCTGCCTGATGCGCATGGACGCCGGCATGGATACAGGCCCTGTGTACGCACGTGAAGCGATCGACCTGGCGCCCGATGAAACGTCACAGACACTGCACGACAAGCTTTCACAGATCTCCGCGCAGATCCTGATGAAACATATTTTCGACATTGCGGAAGGCAAACTCGAAGCCGAACCTCAGTCGGGTGAACCGACCGTGGCTCCGATCCTCGAAAAATCGCTTGGTGCCATCCACTTCGACCGCGACGCGGCAGAACTCGATGATCTGTGCCGTGGTCTTTATCCCTGGCCAAGCGCGTTCGTCACACTCGACGGCAAACGCGTCTCGCTGCTCATGACGTCGCATGACGACGAAACCGTCCAGGCAGCCCCCGGCACCTGTCTCGGCTTTGACGCGAACAAAAAGGCCATTCGCATCGCCTGTCAAAAAGGCACGCTCTACGTCACGATGCTTCATCCTGAAGGCAAAAAGCCCATGGATGCGGCCAGCTTCTTTAACGGCTACCGACCGGCACAAAAACAATTTTTGCCACTCGCTTAGCCAGTCCAGACAACGCCCACAAGGGCTTTTACCCTAAAACCCCTTTGACAAACACCCCCTAATTGGGTTAATCTGTCATTGTGTGTGGCTGATAACGCCATAAAACCGTAACACGTAACATCTTTTAATGTGAGGAAATTATGACTCGTGATGAGATTAAAGCCGAAATCGCAAGACTTAAAGAAGAACATGCTGCGCTCGACGCTCGCGTAGAGGCTTATGAAAATCAAGTCTGGTTGTCCCCCGAAGACCAGGTTGCCCAGAAAGAGTGCAAAAAGCTTAAACTCAAAACCAAAGAGCGTATTGCCGAACTTACGGATGACCTTAACGCCATGGGCGAAGAAAAACTCGAAGACAAAGCCCCTGAAACGATCTCCGCTGAACAAATTAAAAACGAAATTGATAAACTGAAACAGGAACATGCCTCCCTCGACGCCCGCGTCGAATCCCTCGAAAGCCTCGTTTGGCTCTCCCCTGAAGACGAAGTCATGCTCCGTAAATACAAAAAACTTAAACTCAAAGCCAAAGAGCGCATCTTCGAACTCAACGAAAAACTCGCTGAAGTCGAAAAAGCCTAATCAAGCTTCAAGCCGCTGAATTCATCAGCGGCTTTTTTTGTGTCCAAAATTCGCCCTAATGCTACCAACGCATTAAACTGCGCCGCGTTGCAGACGCATGACGCGTCTTACTTTTCTCAAGCGGAGATATTGCATGCCTAAAAAAATTCTTTTCGCTGCCGGCGGAACCGGTGGTCACGTTTTTCCTGCCATCGCGGTGGCTGACGCCGTTCACGAGCTCGATCCTGAAGCCGAGATCGCCTTCGTTGGCGCCTCACATGGTCACGAATCCGAATGGGTTCAAAAAGCAGGTTACCGTTTTATTCTCTGTGAAGTCGACTTCATCAAAGGCGCTTCGGCCGGGCGAAAGATCAAAAATATTCTGCATCTGCCCACGGTGGCCAAACGCGCCAAAGCCATTCTCAAAGAAGAAAAGCCCGATGTGGTCATCGGCGCCGGCGGCTACGTTTCCGGCCCCGTCGTCTTCATGGCTTCGCGCCTGAACATTCCGACGGCCATTATGGAACAGAACGCCATCCCCGGTCTGACGAACCGCATTCTGTCACATTTTGTCGACCACATTTACACGTCGTTTAAAGACACGACAAAATTACCGGCCAAAAAAGTCATTCACGTTGGCAACCCGGTCCGCGCCATTGCGCTCTCCAAAGCCACGTCTACCAGCGAGAAAGCCGCAGACACGCGTTCCACCATTACTGGCCAGACGCAACCCGAAAACGCCCTTCATCTTCTGATCTTTGGTGGCTCACAAGGAGCCCAAAGCCTCAACCTTGATATGCCCAAAGCGCTTTGCAAACTGTCGGATGACGAAAAAGCACGCCTCGTCGTGCGCCACCAGTCTGGCAAAAACAAACTTGAAGCGACCCAAAAAGCTTATTCCGACGCAGGCCTGACCGCAGAAACGACCGAATTCATCGACGATATGGGCGAAGCCTACCAGTGGGCGGATCTGCTCGTCTGCCGAGCCGGTGCGACCAGCCTCGCCGAGATCAAAGCAGCGCATAAAGCCGCGATCCTCGTGCCGTTCCCACACGCAGCTCACAACCACCAGGAAAAGAATGCCGACGCCATGGTCGCCATCGACGCCGCCTGGAAAGTCATGAATCCCAATATCGAAGCAGACATGCCTGCCATCCTCGCAGCCTGCCTCAAAGACCCAAGCGAGATCACACGTCGCGCAGACAATGCCCTGGCCGATGCCAAACCTGAAGCCGCCAAAGACATTGCTTCACGCCTGCTCGCTTAAAAACACCCTGTCGCGACGCGCCAAACACGTCGCGACGCAACCCCGCGTCAATGATTACGCCATGTTCCGAAAGCTCCCGTGTTTACTCGCTCTTTTTTTGGTGACCAGCTGTAACGAGTCCACACCATTTTATGATTTTCCCACCGACACCCGGTCCGAGCTAGTCATTCCCTACACCGAAGCCAACACAGCCATGAAAACAGCGTGGCAACCCACTGCCATGTTCGTAGAAGACGACGACGTCTATTTTCTTGACCGAGCCACGCGAGAGCTGCGTGTCCTGCGTCATGGTGAAACGACAAGTCAACCCGTCGCCGACCTGACCGCGTTTGAGCGTCAGTTGTCGAACGAGCTTTTTGGCGACGACACGTGGGGCGCAGCCCTCTACCGATTGAATGCGCGACTCGTTTTGGTGGCCGGCGCCGGTCGAAACCTGCTCGTCGTCGATCGACAGACTGGTGACGCCATCGCTGTGGTGCCCGACGACACGGCGGCACCTGCGGCCGATGGCCGGTCAATCGCCCAAACTGATTTTGACGCATTCATCGGCGCCGGACTCGGCGTTCAGTCGCTCTACCTGGCCTTCAACAACCAAGTGTTTGCCATCCACCTGCCTCAGACCGACGACCTGGTCGCCGCTGTCGACCAGTTGCGAGCCCAAAAGCTCCGTCACTTTGCTGGCGCCCCAGACGGCACGGGCAATCGCGACAAGCTGACCCGTGCTACCGATGCCAAGCTTGACCTGTCATCACGCTGGACCCACTTCATTGAACGAGATGACCAGGTCTACTTCTTCACCACTGACCCAAGTCTTCGTGTGGTAAAAAACGGCCAGATCCTCAACTTGGGCGGCGATGGGAATCTCATTCACGGCGAAGATCTCTCGACTATGCGCTTTTACGGACTCACAACGCCTGTCGCCTGGCAATTCTGTGGCAACGAGATCTGCATCGCCAACTACTATACCAGCTATCTCGTCAGAGTCTTCGTCGAAAAAGCCGATTTTGAAACAGGCGAGTGTACGGGAAAGGTCAGCTATCAACCCCAGACCTGGCCAAACCCAACGAGCTTTGTCATGACGAGCGATACGTCATTCCTCGCCACGACCTTGTCGGGCGGCGGCATCTGGCAGGGTGACATCGACCAAGACGAGGCCTCACGACGTTTTGGAATGTCCGACGAAACCGAGCGCTTCACCCTGGCACAGACAGATCACGAGGTCAATCCCCCCAAGGTCCTGCTGCCACAAGCCATTGAACGACTGGCCGGCCACATCGTGCTGAACGCCCCCACCCTGTCGCGCATCACCGTGTCATCCACCCAAAACGTCACCAATGCCTCAACGATCTGGCTAAACCTCGACGCCAACCCAATCACGATGTTCACCGCGCGCGATAACCATTTGTGGATGCCACAAGGCAGCGCGCTCTACACGCTAACGCTGTCGGATGATAACGCCCTGAGTGCGACCGAGATCCCAACGTTTTTTAGGTCAGCCAGCGCCAGCTCGGCTCAAACAGACAACACGCTCGGTCAAACCAGGCTAGGCCGTCAGATCGGTGGGCTGTTCGCCGGTCAAAACGACACACTCTACATCTGGTCAAAAGACACCTGCACCATTTGGCGAGTTCATGGCGCCAGCCAGCTTGAAGAACAAAACCTGGTCGACCGCATCGTGACCGGACCAGAGCTGTGCGATGCGACCCACGTCGCTGTCGCCGACTTTGGCGCGATCACGGTCTTGCAAGATCGTCAAATCTACACACACTACCAGGGGCTACTCGTGCCAACCGCGACCGTCGACGACGAGATCTACGACGTTCGTTACCTCGGCAATCAGCCTGTGATGCTTGGCTCCCGCGGCTTCTGGCGCTGTGAACTGCATGCCTGCCAACTCGTCGCCCCCAACCCCGTCACGATTCAAGACAAGGTCATTGATTTTGCCACGCCTGGTCAAGCCAAGCCGCGTTTTATGACAGCACCAGGTGAAAACGCCGTCCTCATGCCCGTCATGTACGGCAATCAAGTCATCAAAATCGCCTTGTAGACAAGTAAGTCACAAGCACATTCGCGCACCATAAACCGTGACACAGAACAAACGCGCCCAAGGAACCCCCAAAAGGAACCCACCATGACCCCCGAACAACGTTACGAACAGATCCTTTCCGAAGTCATCTCAACCTGGTTGCCGAACTGGCCCCAGGACTATATCAGCGACATCGGCGTCATCTGCGGCTTGTATCCCTACATCAACACATGTGAAACGAGTGAACTGGCTCAGAAGACCCAGGAACACTGGAACAAACTCAATGGTTCAGCAGAATACGATCTACTCACGCTGTTTAATGCCTACACCCAGATTGACACGTGGACTGATCCGCACGACGAAGACTTCGTCATGATCCAAAGCTTCATCGAGCTTCTCAACGCCATCTGCGCTTCAGAAGACTATCAAACCTGGCTCAAAACAGACTACGCACCGCGCGCCTACCTGCTTGATCTGCGTGGCACCGACGACGAGCCGCTCTATTGTCAATACTATCAAAAGCCGCTCGCCCCAGCCTGGGAATACATGATTATTCGTTGTTATCAGCGTTTGTTGCTGACCAACTGGATCGACTAAAAGCGCCCGGGTCACCTTTTTGACCCGGGTCTTCTTTCATCAAGCCATCAGCGCATACGCCTTAGTCTTGACTGACTGGGCCATTCCCCGACACAGTCGGAAGATCAAAAACTGGTATACGCACAGTCTTGCCACTTAAACTGAATTCAGCTCCGGTACCATCTTCTTTATTATCTTGGCTTTTACGCCAGATCACATCACCCACAGAAGCCTCCTTAAGTTCTTGCAGAACTGCATTCAAGTTTTTCACCGTGTATCCATCACTGGTCGTTTCACCATCGGTCTCTTCCTTAAATGGCCCACCAGGAACTTGTTCAATTCTACAGTCATTTTTATTTGCTGTCGTAAACACATTCTCATTATTAGTACCATTTATATTTTCATAAGAATAATACATATTTTTTAATCCTGAAGGGATACATGAGCCGATTTGAGGAAGTATTTTATCTTTTTCAGATCCAGACGGAGAACTATACAATACATACGAAACGATATTTTCAGCCTGAATTACATTAATAACTTTAGAAAAACCAAACATTATATCGTTTTCATTAGAATTATTAAAGAGTTCGGTAACATTCACAATATCACTCAACTGATTTCCATCAAAAGTCCCCGAGAAGCCATTAATGCTTGTCAGAGAGTTCTTCTCCGAAGATAATTTTTGTATATACGAGATAATTTCCGAATATTTTGCCGAAGTATTGCTGTAGATTTCCAAAGAGAATCCACCAAAGTTGCTAGCACCAGTCACTTCTTTGACCTGATTTCTAACCTTTGACACTTCATCAGCCACAATTCTAGAAGCGAATCCGCCACCTCGTGAAACAGATATCTTTTCGATGATGTTATCGACGCTTTTGATGCTGGCGTTACCGTCATCTTTAGAAAACTGAAAAACAAAGCCAGCACCGTTCAACCCGGTAGCAGTAATCGAGTCAACCTTATTCACAACGTCTTCGATCGTAACATCTTTTAGATCAAAAGCAAAGCCTGCTGCCCCAAAATCCACACCAACTCCGGCTATTAAAGAGTCATTCTTCACTGTTTTGACCTGATTTGTTATCTTTGAAATGCTTACGTCGTTCGCCTGAGCAACAAAACCAGCGCATTGTTGTTTGCACATAACCGAATTCAGCACGTTGGTCACGGATGAGATCTTCGTAGTCGTATCATTGATATCATTTACCTGAATTGAGCCAACAAAACCGCCGACATAACTTGTAACTTTCTCATTATGCTCACCACTCACCGTATCAACCGTATTTGTGATGTTTGAAATCTCAATATTCTTTCCAGACTCTTTCTCTATTTTACCAATAAAGCCACCCACGTTCGCTGTTTCACTATTTCCAGAAACGCTTGTAGCCTCAAACGCGACATTATTGATCGAAATCTTGCCAGAAGCACGTCCGATGAGGCCACCAACATTCTGTCCACCAGATACAGTAACACCTTGACTGCTCGTACTTGAGTTTGAACTTGATTTTATCGAACTATCTTTTAGGTGCCCGACAAGGCAACCAACATCCTTCGCCTCCTTTGACGCTGTAATAAAAGCGTTTTCACAGGCACAATCCGTCAGGGTGGAGTTTTCAGCGATTCCAACAAACCCCACTTGCGAATTCATATTATTTCCACTAATACCTCCTGACCAAACAACATTATTGAGCTGTGTATCCGTAATTGTTTTGGCTAAAACCGTTCTATCTGTATTTACTGACAACTCGAATTTAATATTTTCAATCGTCGAATTCTTTATCTCGTCAAAAAGGGAATGAAGCAGAGAGCCATTGTACTTAATTGTCCAAACCCGACTCATATCAGTCTTCAAACGCAGACCGCTGATATTCCCCAAACCACCCTTAGAAATATCATCCGACATAACCTCCGTCAAGTCTAACTCAGTCGAATCATCAGAAGAAACCAGGTAGAACGTCGCATCTGACAAGATCTTGCCTTGAGATTTCACATCATTATTGCTAAGTATCGCGGGAATTCTCAAAAATTCTTCTGCGCTTGTAATGCAAATAACTTTCTCGTCATTACAATCCGCAGTTTCTTTACAGTCTGGAATATTATTATTATTTACATCTGAACTCTTGCATGAATCTCCTTCTGCTGTATAACATGGATCACATGTAACTACACATTGATGATCCTGGCAATGAACCTCCCCATTATTGATATTGCCACCACAATGACTATCTAAATTACAATCCACACACCTTGTTTCGGTATCATCATCTAAATACCGCTTCTTATTATTAATTTCTTTACACTCAAACTTACATTTATTTTCGACACATTTCGAAGTCATAGCATTTGGCTCAGGCCGCAAATCATCGCATCGAGCACATATAGACACTTCGCACCCTGAACCATCAGCATTTGGAATGACTCCTTTACTAAGGTCGCAATAATATCCGCAAATATGGTTCTCACATGTGGCAGTAGCAAATATATCAGGTGTTGTGCACTCATTGGCATCTTCACATTGAATCTTGTCACATCCATTACCAACATCCACATAGCCATCATCACATTGATAACTGCACTCACCGCTTATACACAGAGGGCTCGAATGTGCGTAAATTGTACAATCAGAAGTATCATCATCTGTGCAAGTCACCTTACAGGCACCATTTTCGCAACCTTTTCTGCAAATGACTTGTGTAACCAAACCATCGGCCGTACAAGCAGTGAGAAGCTGATTATTTCCCTCAACACACTTAGCTACGTAATCCGTGGGATCACACCCCTCTCCTATTTTCACCTCATATTCTTGATTACAGGAAACTAAACAGCTTGCCATAATCAAAATACTACTCAAAAACAAAACTCGTTTATTCATAAGATACCCCGTATTTTTATTAAACCGAAATGATTATTCTTAATCTGTACTTTCTAACGCTGCGAATTATCACAACGGGTTAGAACGTCACGCTTAAACTGGCGGAAGTCGGCGACAACGAGAAGGACAACGTTGAGTCCTCTTCAAGATGCGTATACTGGTAGCCAAAAATGCCAGCCACGACCGCGCCAGCCACGGCCAATCCTGCACCAGCACCGATCAGTGAATACCCCACGGTGTATTCAGGCTCGATCCGCCCGTATGTATAAAACTGATTATCATTAGATTTTTCATTGATCGAAATGGGCTTATCTTCCTTTAAGACCAGAACAAGCCCGGTAATGACCATGGCAAGCCCTGCCCCACCAATGCCAGTGCCCGTCCACATAGCCATGCTGACGGCGTTTTTACGCGCGTCCTGTTCTTCGTAAAGTGACAGGTTGACTTTCTCCAGTTCAGCCTTGGCGATCGCTTTCGCATTTTCATTCTGAGCAGCATACTGCTGCTCTAACGCCTCGTACTTCGCCTGAACGCTCTCTGCAGTCAGTTCGGGGTGCTCAAGTTCATACTTCAAATACCAGATCTTTTGTGCAACATTGGGAGCGGTCGCCATATCATACGTCGCATCACTCGCCTTAGCGATCAGGTCACGTGCCTTCGCAACGTCACCTTTGGCTTTGAAGGCCGCAGCCGCCATATACAAATAAATCGGCGACGAATCACAAATACCGCCCAAGGCACGGGCAGTTTCTATCACGGCGTCATTATTGCCAGCCTCCAACTGAGTCTGCATTTCCATGAGGCCATTGACCCACTTCGGATTCTTACCAGCTTTGTCACATGACTGAGCAAAAGCATTTCCCATGGACAAAGAGAAAAACAAAAACGTGAAAAATATAAATTTTTTCATATATCCTCACTCGTTGTAGTCAAAAAACTCTCGTTAGCATCCGATCACCAGTCACACGAAATCACACCATTCGTGCACTTGCCAAAACGCGAACACTCCTGAACCGAGACCCATTTGCCTGATTGACACTGACGAATTTCATACGTGTCATCCAAATCACCACCGTGCCACACATGACACTGGTATGAACCCTCCGTCTCATCTGAACAATCTTCGTCCGCACGAACATAAAACACGGCAAATACAACACAAATGATGCCGATGATCACCGTGATCGCGATGTTTTTTGGTGTAAAAGCAAAGCTTTCTCTAAAATAATCAGCGCTTGTTTTTGGCTTATCATTGTTACCGGACGCTTCTGTTCCGACTTGATCGATTCTTTCTTCAGACATATCTATTTCCTTCATTTTCGATAAAATACATGTTTACGATGCGCAAATACGCACAATCATTCGCGGCATCGCCTCGAACATAAACGCCTCAATACGTTTATATCACAATACTATTCACAAAAAAATTCATGACGCACTGCCAATTCTTCCGACATAGATTACAATACGATTTTGCGTCCGCGCCCCACGCGCACGACGGATCTTTTCTTAACTACCAAGGAGTTCTCATGAAAATCAGCGTCTATTGTGCCTCTTCCGAAAACCTGGATCCCGAATACTACGCTGTCGGCGAAGCCTTCGGCCGTTTACTCGCCCAACGCGGTCATTCGCTCGTCTACGGCGGCTATAACAAAGGCATCATGTGTGCCGTCGCACGTGGCGTCTATGCAGAACACGGCGAGGTCACTGCCGTCGTACCCAAGATCTTCGACAAGCCAGGCTTCAACTTCGAGGGCTGCACGCAGGTCATCGTCACAGAAACCATGCACACGCGCAAACAGACCATGGAAAACCTCTGCGACGCGTTTGCCATTCTACCCGGTGGCATCGGCACCTTCGACGAGTTTTTTGAACTCTACGTCCTCAAGTCACTCGGCCTGTGCAACAAACCGATGGCACTACTCAACGTGCGTGGCTGCTACGACGCGCTCAAAACCATGCTTGAACGCAACACGGCTGACGGGCTTATGACGCAGACAAACCTTTCACTCGTCAAGTTTTTCGAACGCGGCGAAGACCTGTTAAACGCGTTAGAAAGCGAATACCGCAACCAACCATAAAACCGCGTTTTTGGGCCCCGCCAGGCGAGGGGGTAGCGACGTATTTCGTATTTCTGTAGAGACGCGTGCTCTACACGTCTCTAAAGAAATACGAAATAGACGCGTAGGGGGAGACTTCCCCCCACACACTAAAAATTAATACTTGAAGCTCGATCCACCGACGAATTCGCGCAAAATGGACGTCGGCGGAACAAATTCAGGATAGATCGACACGATCTTGTCGATGAGACGACGCAGACGGAACGCGATCGGTTGAGCCGCGCTGTCTTCAGGCACTTCGAGCAGGTAACGTTCCGCATACACTTTAAGGACGGCAAGTTCGTAAACGAGCGAGGTGTTGAAGAACGCATCCGCCAGGTGCTGATACGGGAAGATATGCTTGATCTCACCGCGACGGACGGACGGCCAACGCAGGATGTTCGATTCGGCCGTAATGCCGCGCGTATAGCGGTCACGCACGATGCGGCGCAGCAAACGAATGTCAGACGCACTCACGCGGTTGACATTGTCGATCGGCAAACTCGTCATCGGATTGATGAAGATGCGGAAAACGCCGTCGCCCTGTTCAAACGGCATGCGCGGATTCAAGCCGTGAATGCCTTCGAGCAACAGAACGTCATTCTCACCGAGCGTGATCTCCGGACCGCCATGATGGTGGCTAATACCCGTTTTGAAGTCATAGTGCGCCGTCTTGACTGTCTCGCCGTGAATGAGTCGATGGAGATGATCGCCCAAAAGCGGGATGTCCAACGCTTCGAACGCTTCGAAATCGTACTCACCATTTTCGTCGCGCGGTGTTTTTTCGCGATCGATGTAATAATCGTCGAGCGAAATGCATTTCGGCATCAAACCGTTGACCTGCAACTGGATCGACAAACGTTTAAGGAACGTTGTTTTGCCGGATGACGACGGTCCTGCGATGCAGATGACTTTGACGCGCGGCACGTGATTCAGGATCTGGTCAGCGATCTGGCTGATGCGTTTTTCGTGGAAACCTTCGGACACGCGGATGAGTTCATCCACGTCGCCAGACACGGCGAGGTCGTTAAACGCGCCGACGCTGGTCAGACCGAGGCCTTTAAGCCACGTGTCGTGCTGTTTGACGAGCTGACCGTAGTCAAGACGAACGGGATTTTCGAGTTTCGCCTGGTCTTCACGAATGTCGTGGAAAAGCAGCAATTCGTTGTTTTCGGCGGCGGCACGAACGCGGAAATACTTCAGCACGCGAGCGCTGGCAACGAGCGGAACGATCTCCATGGCATACACATTGCCGCACGAAACGAGCGGAATCGATGAGCTGCGGTTTTTCTTGAGCAAACGAACGGCATCCGTCCAGCCCTGAGCTTCAAAGTGTTCGCGCGCTTCGTCAAGCGAGCAGTAATCGCGACGGAAGACGACGTCATCGTTCACGAGACGATGCATTTCCGCATCGATCTGATTGGCGAGGTCGTTGATATCATGGCCGTGTGCATCCAAAACTTCAAGAATGTAGGCATAACCAACGCTCGGCCCCACGCGAAGTTTAACCTGCGGATCGACCTGGGAAGCAGCTTCCACAGCCAAAAGAACCAGACTCTGACGATAGATCATGCGCCCTTCAAGCCCTTTCGGCGTAATCGGTTCGACCTTGCCCGACGTGTACAGCGGACGGTTCAAAGAAATATTTTTGTTATTATACAACGCTGAAATGACGGGACGGCCATCGATCTCTTTCGGCAAAATCGCCGAAAGCGGCGTCCCAATGCGAACGACATGGTCTTCACCATTATATTTGACCGTGATCATGGAACGCATCGTCTGCGAAGGCGCATTGTAAACGCTCACGAGGATCTTCGTCATCTCTTGCAAATGGGAGTCAAGCATCGTCGTTGTCGAGCGCATGATACGCAGCACAAGATCAGGATCGTCTTTCACGATCGCCTTCATGTCACCTTCGCTGATGACGCCCACCTGACAGGCGCTCGCGGCATGCATCGTCACACGTTGATTCATCCAGCCCCAAACGCCCCATTCGCCAAACGCATCCCCTTCTGAAAGGCGCCCAAGTTCCATATCGCCGCTCATCGCCGCAACATCACCATTCAGAAGAACGCAAAAAACGTTTTGCGTTGCAATATCTACGTTCGCCTCATACGAGACGACCTTCGTCACCTCCGCCAAACGCGATACCTCATCATCGCTCAAAACAGCGAACATACCGTTGGATAGACTATCCTTAATACTTTGCATCATCGTTCTCCTTTATGAATTCGTGCGCGTTCGACGCATTATATATAAACGTATTTAATCAATAAATACGCTGACGATTCGATAATCACAACTTTAACTAAAAAAAGTAAATATTCATGTTGGGGAGGGGGAAGTCTCCCCCTACGCGGGTATTGGCATTCGCCAATACGCCGCTACCCCTTCGCCTGGCGGGGCCGATCACTCAGTCAAGGCTCCATCAACAGGCTATTTTTTTAACTTCTTCAAATCGCGAATATCGGCATTGAGCTGGTCAGCTTTTTCATTTTGACCAAGGGCGCGATAGGTCTTCACCAAAAGCTCTTTGGCCTCAATATTGTCCGGATGGTCTTTGATGAACGAGATCAGGATCGTCTGCGCGACCGGCCAGTTGCGTTTTTTAACGCTTTCACGTGCCTGAGTCAGAATTTTTTCGACTTCGGCAGCCACGATAGCTTCCGCTTCTTCATCACTGATCGTGTTGGCATTCGGATCGACGATCTCTTCGGGCACGGTCGACGGGATCGGCAGCACATCGCCGTTTTCGCCATTCGCTGCACCCAAGTTGTCAGCCACGCCGGAATTCTCTGGTTCGGGCTCAGGTTCCACAAAATCGGGCACGATGTTTTCGACGCCATCCACGACTTCGAGGTGATAACCGATCGGAATCTCCTGTTTGTGGAACATCGTTTTGTCGAGCACCCCAAACTGGTTCAGTGCAAACAAAACGCATCCGACCATGACCAGTAATGCCAAGAAGATCTTTAACTTATTATTCGCATCCTGAGCACGTTTATTCTCTTCATTACGAGCCTTCTGAATGGCACGCATCGTGGCTTTCGACGCCGTCGCAACACCAAAATTCGTATTGGAGGCCGGAGCGCTCGACGTCAGAACTGGTGCCTGCAGCATCTCGACCGAAGGCGTCACCACTGGCGGCTTCGAATCGTTCGCAGACGCCGTTTTCGGCACATCGCCAAGCGGGAAAAACTTATTGATCAGGTCGATCGACATGACTTCATCGTAGTCACCGAGTTCCTTAAAGTCATCTTCCCCTTTCGCAACCTTGACGTCTGACAACGAAGCGCGGTTGTTCATCCACGCCTGAAGACTCGGAAGATCGTGGAATGTAAACGTCATGCCGGCATTGCGAACTCGCCAGGCCACCTCGTCATTCAAAAGATCAGACGAATTCTGTTCATCCAACGCGTCTTTTGGCGCGGTCAAAAGCGAAGACACGGTCGTAGCCGAAACGTCGGGTTTGTTGGGACGAACGGGAAAAATGTTACCACATTTCGGGCATTTAATACGTGCACCTTGCGGCGGAAGTCGTTCCTCTTTAACGGTATAGCGATTACCACATTGTGGACAAGTGACTTCGAGCATATCAATTTTCCTTATGAAAGTAATGAGAGCACGGCATATCCGCACAACGTTAGTTATGCCATAAAATCCGTCAATTGGCACATTTTTGTTCATTCCCTAGCGACGAATTCAAGTTCAACCAGTATTCGCGCTTAGACGCCGGCTCAAGCGGATCACTCAAAAATCGCTTCACCACGTGTTCAAGACACGCCTGATCCGCCATTTTAGCGCACAACTCGACCGTTGCCCGCCCAAACGCCTCACGAGGTTCCGCGAGCCACGCGTGCCAAACCTGGTCGAGCGTCCAAACTCGCA
>JAZUKH010000245.1:0-11249 GCA_045643185.1 Myxococcota bacterium
GCGAGCAACCAAGCGGCGGTCAGGGCGAGCAACCAAGCGGCGGTCAGGGCGAGCAACCAAGCGGCGGTCAGGACGAACCAAGCGGCGGTCAGGGCGAGCAACCAAGCGGCGGTCAGGACGAACCAAGCGACCCGATCTGCACAGTAAACGCCGTCAAATGCTTTGACCGGTTCATGCACACCTGCACAGGCACCGAGTGGCGCGCTGACAACGAATGCCCGTTCGACTGCAAACCCGGCGTCGATGCCTGCGCCGACTGCGCGTCGGGCGCCAAACAATGTGCCGACAACGTCGCCAGTGTGTGCGAAAACGGCAGCTGGCGCACGCAGACCTGCGACTTGGGCTGTGACGGCGACGTCTGCGCCACACCAACACCCGTCAACAACAACCAACCCACGCGCTACCTCACAGATCACGATCACCCGTTTTCACCCATCACGCCCTACGTGCTTGAGCGCATGAAACAGATCGCGGCAAAAAACTCGAACGTGAACGAAAACGTGTTTATGAAGGTCGGCGATTCCAACCATGCCTACGAATTTGACGGACGCTTCATGCGGTGTTTTTCGGACGACACGTCGCAGCAGGTCACGTTGGGTGACCACGCCGAGTTGAGCGACGCCATTTCGTATTTTCAGTCTGGCCCAATCGATTCGTTCAACCGCAACTCGTTGGCTGCCGTCGGCGGTCAGTCGACCGTCTACATTCTGTCGTCTTACTACGATTATCCGCTAAAAAGCGAGATCGAAGCGCTTCATCCGCGCTACGCGTTCTTTGGTCACGGTGCCAACGACATCGGTAACGGCAGTTTTACGCACAAAGCCGTGACCTACACGTCATACGGGGCAAGCACAACAGCCCAAGGCTATAGCTACTCGATCCAGTATTTTTACCGCAACATCACGAAGTCAATGGACATGATGGAAGCGGCCGGCATCATTCCCATGATCACCAACATCGTTCCTCGCCATGACACGCCTTCCACGATCAACTATCTAGACGGCGCGCCTGCGATCTCCTCGCCCTCCGACTATCCGACGCACATGGTCGCCGCATTTAACGCCGTCATTCGCGGCAACGCCGAGGATCGTCAACTTCCGTTTTTGGACCTTCACGCCGTTTTTGAGCCACTCCCCGACGAAGGCATTTCGTCCGACAAAGCGCATTCAAGCTACGAATCAGGCGGTTCGCCATGCAACTTCACGGCGTCAGGCATGCAATACGGCGTCAACAACCGCAACCTATACAGCATCACCATGCTTCGCAACACGTGGAATGCGTTTGCAAACCACGTCGGTGGCGACGCCCCTCTGAACGAGCCCTTCGTCGGCACAGGCTCGCCCGACGCCCCCTTTATGATCACGAGTTTGCCCTTCACACACGTCGCCGACACCTCAAAAAGCCCGTATTCGAGCATCAACAGCTATGCCTGCGACTCGAACACGCCCGAAAAAGGTCCGGAATACTTTTACAAACTCGTTCTTCCCGAAACCAAACGCCTTCGTTTGTTTGCGCTCAGCTCGACGACGAGCGTGGACGCCGACATTCACGTGTTGAGCGACACCCCCACCGGTGACCAATGCGTCAAACGCAGCGACATCATGATCCAGGGCACGCTGAGCGCCGGCACCTATTACGTCGTCGTCGACACGTATGACAATGCCTCCAACGCGGGAAAATACCTGCTCGGCATCGTCGAATGCGACAGCGACGCCCACAATTGTGATCCGCAAATACATTAAAATATATGTGGAAGGGGAAAGTCTTCCCCTACGCGGCTATTTCGTATTTCCGTAGAGACGTGTGAGCCACGCGTCTCTACTACGGAAATACGAAATACGCCGCTACCCCTTCGCCTGGCAGGGCCCACGTCATCATGGCGTCGTTGTGCCCTTGTGTTTTTCACGTTTTGCCCGGTTGGGCACCGGCGTGATGTTTGATCAACTTATTTTTTGAAGGAGACAAAGTATGGCAGACAAACTCGACATCAGTGCTTTTGAGATTTTTGACAAAAGCTGGGCGCTCGTCACAGCGGGCACGCTCAAAGACTTTAACACGATGACGATCAGCTGGGGCGGGCTTGGCACCTTGTGGTCCAAACCGGTTGCGACCGTCTACATCAAACCCGTTCGCCACACCTGGCAATACATGAATCAGAGTGAATATTTCTCGGTCAGTTTTTATGACGAGGACTATCGCCAAGACCTTTTGACGCTCGGCACCAAGTCTGGCCGCGATGGCGACAAAGTGGCGCTCACGCGTTTGAACGCCGTCGAAAGCGACGGCATCGTGACCTTCAAACAGGCTAAGATCACGCTCGTTTGCCGCAAAATCTACTGGCAGGATATGAACCGCGACGCCATGCCCGAAGACGTCATCAAAACGTACTACGAGACCGAAGAGCCGCACCGCATGTACGTCGGCGAGGTCGTAAAAGTCATTCGTCAGGGCTAATCGAACCAGCGCCGTCCGTAGCACGGCGCAACCAGTTTGTGCGCAAACAGGTTGCGTGCCCGCGAGCCTTCGGCACGTGGGCAAAAAGAGGAGGGCGAGGCTTCGTTAACCGAGCTCGTCTTGCCTTCGGCTTCGACGAACCCAGTTAGGCAAGCACCGGCGTTGCCGGTGCGCGCCTTTCAGGCGCTGATTTTCTACATTCTGCGCCTATTTTTGCGTTTTATGACACGCGCATAGAACGCTTCGCGTTCATGCGTCTGGTTTTATTTACCAATACAGAATGTCGAAAAGATCTGGTTAAGCACGTCGTCCGAAGCGATGGTACCAGTGATCTCACTGAGTGCATCGGCAGCTTCATGCAGGTCTTCGGCGACACACTCGGCCGGCAACCCAGCGTGAACCGCCGACAAAGCGCGTTCAATGGCCTCGCGCGACTGGTCGAGCTTGGTAATATGTCGCTGAGATGTAAGCAGAGTCACGTTTTCGCGCGCAGCCTCCATTTCGTCAGATATGCGCACCAACGTGTTTTCGAGCTCAGCCATGCCATCGCCCGACAGGATGGAGATGAGCAATTCGGTCATGCCATAGGCTTGTAGCGCAGGTGAAAGCGCGACGACCTCATTTGTCAGATCCGACTTGGTTCGCACGCAAAGCACGCGTTTTTGCTGATTCAACGCGTCAAACGTCTCACGAATGGCGTCAATTTCAGTCTCGATGGCACGCAACTCGGTCATATCGGCGTCAGCCGGGACCAAAACGAGCAACAGGTCGGTCTTTGCGACCTGCTCACGGGCACGCGAGACGCCAATTTTTTCGACCAAATTGGTCGTTTCGGTCAACCCAGCCGTGTCGACGAGCGTCACGTCACGTCCTTCGATAACCGTGTGTTCCTCGATGGTATCGGTGGTGGTGCCCGCAATGTCGGTGACGATGGCGCGCTCGTGACCGAGCAATCGGTTAAAGAGCGAGGACTTACCCGCGTTTGGGCGTCCAACGAGGGCGACGCGCGTTCCGCCAGCGCGGTATTGCTCGTGGGCCCGTTTCATGCGTGTCATGACGTCGATTAGATGCTTTGACTCGTTGACGATGCGCGTCGCTGGGAACGGCGCCAATTCTTCTTCGGTCGAAAAGTCGATCGAAGCTTCAACTGCGACGAGCAGATTCATGATGGTCGTTCGCAATTCATCAACGACTTTTGAAACCGAGCCAGAAAGCTGACGATGTGCTTCACGGCACTGCAAGTCGTTTTGTGCATGAATGATGTCCATAATGGCTTCGGCGCGCGACAAGTCCAGTTTTCCATTCAAAAACGCGCGTTGTGAGAATTCACCACGGTCGGCTGGCACTGCGCCCGCCGCGATCAATGCCTTGAGCACGCGCGACAGGTTGACGCTTCCGCCGTGTGCATAGATCTCAACGGTGTCTTCGCCCGTAAACGAGTTTGGGTTTTCAAAGCGACAGACCATCACGTCATCAAGCGCTTCATCCGTCGTAGGATGATAAATCGTCCGGTAATGCATTTGGCGCGTCACCAGCTTTTTTTTGTGCAAACATCGCTCAATGATACTAAAGGCATCTGGCCCGGAAATTCTTAACACACCGATCGCTGCAGGCGCCTGGCCTGAAGCGATCGCCGCAATCGTCGTATTTTTCATCATAACATTATCGCGAATAAATCATGTAAAGCAGAAAAGCTACGGGGGCTTTGCCCCCGTCCCCATATTAGCGTGGCGTATCATGCCCAAAGGGCTGATAGCCACGCGGCGTAGCGTATTCTGGGCGCAAAGCGTCCCAGAATAGCTACGCCAACCATAATATATATTATAAATTATATTGAGATATTCTGAAATAGTATTTCATTTATAGTTACTATTCAGCCGGGAATCATAATTTTTTTTAGATTCTACGTTGATCCTTGAGCATTTTGTTTTTTGAGCCGCGTCGCCGTACCACGTTACGTCGCTACACTTCGGCATCGAACAAGTCGCGCCCGCTCGCCCAATCTCAGCCTGCTTGCCTTAGGCTTCGCTACGGCTGAGATTTTAAATTTCTGACCAGACAATGCTTCCTCAGCTGAACAGTAACCATTACGACGAAAAAAAAAGCCCCGCATGAGGCGGGGCTTTGAATCAGGGATCAGGTATTAACCGAGAGAAGCGAGCGCGTCTTTGAGAAGCTGGCTGTTCGGATCGGCGCTGAGGCCGCGCTTGAACATATCCGCCGCTTTCTTGGAATCGTTTTCGGCTTTGAGACGGAGCATACCGAGGTAGTAATAGATCGTGACCTTCTTTTCATTCTCTTTGATGTTCATGGCCTGGAGGAGGAGTCCCTGCATGACCTTGAGGGATTCTTTATAATCTTCGGTCTCATAGAGGAGAATGCCAAGTTCGATATTCGTGTCGACGTTCTTATTATCGATGGTTCTTGCCTGAGCGAACATTTCTTTGGCGCCTTCGATGTCGCCCTGCTGTTTGAGCATTTTGCCTTTGAGGGAGAGGAAGGGCGGGAGTTTCTTGTTCTGCTTGGCGGCAGAGAGCTGATCGATGATGTTTCCAAGGATCGGTGCGGCGTGAGCGACGTCATTGGCCTTGAGATAGGTCTTGACGAGTTTTTCGCCGAGTTCGATGTCATCGGATTTGACAGCGTAAACCTTGGAGAGTGCGTCGGCAGCGATGCCATAATCGGAGAGTTTGTCGATGGCGGTCTGAGCGATCGAGTTGTAAATGTCGAGGCGAGCCGCTTCATCTTCTTCGTTATTGGCTTTGATGTTGAGGAGTTCGAGCTGTTTTGAAACGTCGTTATTTTTGACAGCGAGTTCCATGAGAGCATCGAGGACCTTTCCATTCTTGGGATTGTATTTGAGGGCTTCCTGATAGTTCTGAGCGACCTTATCATCGCCCCAATTGGCCTGAGCGGAGATCTCGGCGATACGGCAGCAGACGTCGGATTTTGCTTCGTTTGCGTCGACGACGTCGAGCTTAGCCTGAAGCGTTGCGAGTGCCTGATCGTAAGATTTCTGCTGTTCGTAGATCTTGATGAGGGTATCGAGAGCATCGAGGTTCTTGGGATCGTCGTTGAGGACGTTCTTGAGGGATTCGATCGCGGTCTCGGTATCGTTCAAGCGAGAAGCAGCGATATCGGCGATACGGATATTGATGGCGGTGCGTTCAGCGTTGTTTGAAGCCTTCGCGAGCTGCGATTTGAGAAGATCGAGGAGTTCTCCAAATTTACCGTCTTCGGAGTAGAGCTTATCGAGTTCATCGACAGCGGCAGCGTTGGTCGGATCGTCGTTGATAGCGTCTTTGAGGTAATCAATGGCGCTTTCTTTGTTACCGAAGTTTTCAGCGGCGATGCGAGCACGTTTGATATTGATGACGGCGCGGTCAGCAGCAGAGGCATTATCGATCTGTTCAACGAGGATATCATCGAGAGCCTGGAAGTCTTCGGCTTTTGCGTAGAGATCTTCGAGTTTCTGGTAGATGTCCTTGCTGGGCTGAATGCCGAGTGCGTTGCGATAATTGTCGATGGCAGAAGCGCTATCGTTGAGTTTATCGGCGTATGCATTCGCGAGCGTCATGTAGATATCATACTGAGCATTGGGTTCGCTGGTCGCGAGGAGCTTGCGGTTGAGGAGTTCGACGTATTTGTCGTTCTGGCCGCCTTCTTCGTAGAGCGCGAGGAGCGGATCGATGGCCGGTATGGCCGTGTCGTCGATGTCAACGATCTTCTCGAGATAGAGGATGCCTTTTTCGTTATTCGCCAGCGTATTGATGGCGATATCGGCGCACTGGAAGAGAAGTTGTTTCTGTTCTTCAGCCTCGGCGACGAGGTCGGCGAGTTGTTCTTTGACCTTAAGCAATTCCTCGCTGTTGTTGGCACGCGTGTAGAGGGCCTCGAGTTTTCTGAGCGCATCGATATTGCTGTTATCGATGTCGACGGCATTGACGAGGACATCTTTAGCGTCGTTGTCATTGCTGAGTTTGTCGATGAGGACATCGGCGTGTTTGAGCATGACCTCGAGCTTGGAGGTATCATCGGCAGCGGCGTCTTCAGCGGCCTTGTAAGCGTCGACGAGTTCGTTCCATTTTCCGAGTTCGCTTGCGAGCGTTTCGATGTTGTTGAGGACCTCGTCGTCGGAGGCGTTAAGGGCGAGTGCTTTCTGCCAAGCGGCGAAGGCAGCGTCTTTATCGTTCTTGGCGTCGATATTGAGCTGAGCGATGCGTTTGTAGAGCTCAACGGATTCGTTTGGATCTTCGGTGACAGCGATCTTGGCATCGATGAGAGCGATCAACTTATCGTTGTCGTTAGCGTCGGCGTAGATGGGTTCGAGGATCTCAGCGATGTCATTGGTAAGATCTTTGTTACCGAGGAGCGTTTCGATCTCAGCAATGACGTTGGCATTGGACGGGTCATCGAGGTGGACTTGTTTGAGGAGCTCAAAGGCTTCGTCAGGCGCATCCGCTTTCTTGAGGCTGGCGAGCGAGATACGAAGTTCGCTGACCGGTTCCTGACCAGCATCGATCTGTTTCTGGAGGATATCAACGAGTTTTTCGTTATTTCCAACCTTGGAATAGAGTCGATTGAGTGATTTGAGGGCATCTTCGCTGAAGTTATCGATTTCGAGGATCTGCTCGTAGATCTTGATGGTCTTTTCGATATCACCAAGTTCGTTTTCGGCGTGGTTAGCGGCGATGAGCGAAAGCTTGACAGTAACATCGGGATCGCTGTTGTCGGCGATGATGCCTTCGCAGAGTTCAACGAGCTTGTCGTAGGAAGCGTGGCGTTTGGTGTACTGTTCAACTTCAGCGATGATATCATCATCAGCGGGCTGAGCCTTGAGGGCAGCAGCGAGGAAGTCGAAAGCCTTGTCAGCGATGTCAGCGTTGTTATCAGCGACTCTAGCCGCATCAAGGTAGAGAGCACGTTTGTCGAAATCATCGTCCGTGACGGCGATCTTACGTTCGACGATACGGATGAAGTCGTTGTCGTTGTTTTGTTCGCGATAGAGCGGCATGAGGACATCGGCGATATCATTAACGTAGTCATCATTATCGATGAGGGCGTTGAGCATATCGACGGCATCTTTCACCGCGCCATCCTCTTTGACGAGGTTGGTGAGCATTTCAACGGCACGCGGCTTGTCATCGATCTTATCGATGAGGATATGCGCCATTTTGAGGCGTTTATCCTGTTTCATGTCATTGATATTGCGTTCAGCGTAGATGTCGGCCTGCGTCTGAAGGACTTCGATGAGATCGTCGGCGCGGTCAGCTGCGCTGTAGATGTTTTCGAGAGCTTCGAGGGACGGCAGGTGTTTGTCGTTTTCGACGAGCGCCGCGTTGTACTGTTCGATAGCGGCATCGACATCGTTGAGTTTATCCGCATAAGCGCGTGCAGCGAGGATATGGAGATTGATGCGTTCTTCAACATCGTCGCTGGTATTGACCTTACGATCGTAAATGTCGATAAGCTCTTTCCAATTTTCAGTCTTGGTATAGAGTTTTTCGAGGGCATCGAGCGCGATCTGGTCTTCGGAATCGATATCGAGGACGCTCACATAAGTTTCGATAGCAGCATCGCTCTGGCTGAGAGCCGTTTCCTGGATGTCTGCAATCTTGTAGAAGAGGTCTTTCTTATCGATGTCGGAGGCGCTGATCTCAGCGTGGTGACGCAGGATATCAACGAGTTTGTCGAACTTGCTCTCGTTGGCATAGATGGTTTCGAGTGCGCGGATGGCTTCGATATTCTGATCATCGAGAGCGGTGATCGCTTCGTAGCAGTTCGAAGCTTTGGCGGTATCTTTGAGTTTGTTGCTCCAGATATCGGCAGCGCGTTCGTAGAGATGGAGTTTTTCGATGTCGTCGTCGCAATGATCGATAGCATCCATATAGACGTTGGCGATCTCGGCGTGGTTTTCGAGGATCTCGGAGAGCGCTTCGATCTTCTCGCGGGCTTCGGAGGACGCGGGCTGAGCGACGAAAGCTTTTGCGTAGGCATTGAAGGCACGCTGTTTATGAGCATCGTGTTCTTCATAGAGAGCCGCCTGACGCATCATGAGTTCACCGCGTGTGATATCGTCATCGGTGGAGGCGATCATAACGTCGAGGACGGACGCGAGTTTGCTCCATTCAGCCGGCGTATAGATGGATTCGAGCATCGAAGCCATGTTGTAGCGGATCTCAGCATTTTCGTCGTTCGCGGGCGTGGCTTTGAGCATTGCTTCGATGGCACGTTTGCAGGACGAAGACTTGGGCTGAATATCGATGGCGCTACGGAGGGTCTCAACGGCTTCTTCCGTATTATGAAGTTCGTTGAAGAGTGTGACCCCGAGTTTCTGCATGACTTCAACGCGAGCGTCATCGGATTCGGCGACATCGCACTGAGCGCGGTAGAAGTCGGCGAGGGCTTCATGCTGCGCAGTCTTACGAAGCAATCTTTCGAGAGCTGCCGCCGCATCTTTGTGGGTCGGTTCGCAATCGAGGATAGCCTGGTAATTCTTTGCCGCGCCTTCATCGTCGTGGCTGATCTCTTCCTGAATGGTAGCAATACGTGTGAGCAGACCGATCTTCTCGTCCTGATCCTGAACGATCTCGTTCTTCATCGTCCAGAGGTTGAGGAGTTTTTCGTAATTGCGTTCGTTTGCATACATCCATTCAAGGACGTTGTAGGCTTCCATTTCCTCGGGTTCATTTTCGAGGAGCTTGTAGCAAAGTTCAGCAGCTTTATCGCGCTGATTGAGGCGTTCCGCGAGGAGGTGCGCGAGTTTAAGCGTAATCGCGCGTTTCGCGGTATCGTCATCGAGATTTTCGTTATCGAGTGCCGCTTCGTAGAGAGCAGCCCATTTTTCGAGATTGAGGGTGCTTGAAGCGAGTCTTTCGATATTCGCCTGAGTGGATTCATCAGCGGGTTGGATCTCGAAGATTTTGCCGTAGGTATTGAGAGCTTCAGCCTTGTTATCGAGATTTTCTTCCCAGGTCTTAGCGACGTCACCGAGGACCTGAACACGCGTGAAGTCGTCTTCGGCGTTGGCTGCGCGGACTTCGAGAGCGTGGATGAGTTTTTCCCACTGATTGTTCTGCTTGTAGATCGGTTCGAGGATATCGCCGATCGAAGCGGTTTCGACATTTTCTTCGAACAGTTTTTCGAGGTAGCTGATCGAGTTGTTATTTTCAGGCTGCGTGGAGATGATCTCCTGGAGCGTCTGAATAGCGTCGAAGCTGCTTTCGAGTTTTTCGTGCTGAACGGTAGCGAGACGGAACTTAAGATCCATCTGAGCATCGGTATCCGTAGCTTCACCAATTTCGTTCATGAGCAGATCGGCGAGATCCTGCCACATTTCCTGCTGGGCATAGAGTCTTTCGAGATTCTGTTTTGCCTGAGCAGACGAGTTGTCGAGCTCAGTGATACGAATGAAGGTGCTGATCGCATCATCAGGTTTCTTGCAAGCATCTTCCTGAATGGCAGCCATACGGAAGAGTGTGGGCAACTGAGCTTCCATCGAAGGATCGGCGTTGAGTTTGGCGTCGAGGTTTTCGAGGAGCGCGTCCCAATTTTCCTGTTTTGTGTAGATGGCATCGAGGGCATCGAGAGCCGTCTTGTCGTCGTTCTGAATATCGAGTGTATCTTTATAGGTCTTTTCAGCGGCGGCTTCGTCGTTCAAGCGATTGAGCTGGATTGCGGCGATGCGGTTGGAGAAAGCGACCTGGGATTCCGGATCATAAACAGCTTCGACGACCTTACGATAGACGTCGACGAGTTCAGCCGCGTTATCATTCGCTTCGGAGAGGGCTTCGATTTTGTCGATGTTGTCCTGATCCTGATTAATAACGACGATACGTGCATAATCGTCGAAAGCGCTCTTTGTATTGTCGAGTGCATCCTGGTGGAGGACAGCCATTCGTTTAAGCAGCCCGACCTGAGCCTCAGGATCAGACTCGGCTTCGAGCTGAATATCGAGGACACCGACGAGTTTGTCGTACTGTTCCGTTGCGTCGTAAACCTTTTCGAGGATCTTCGAAACGTCGAGTTTGTAATCATCCTGGTCGAGAAGCTTCGTGAGGGCTTCGATGGAAGGATCATGTTTCGGATCACGTTCGAGGATAGCGCGGTAGTAATCCAAAGCCTGTTCGACGCTCGAAAGCTCACCGGCGTACAACTGACCGAGTCGATACTGCAGCATCGTCGTCGCATCGTCATCAGCATGTTTAGCGAGTTTCTTCTGGAGGATATCGGCGAGTTCGTCGAAGTGTTCCTGGGAGAGGTAGAGTCTATCGAGGGCGTTGAGTGTATCTTCGTCTTCGGGGAAGAGATCGTGGATCTGGACGTGGAGATCGATCGCATCGTCGTAGGCTTTGAGTTTTTCTTCCTGGATCGTCGCCATCTTGTTGAGGATGTCGCGTTTTTGTTCGGCCTCGGACGTAAGATCGAGCTTGGTCGCGTAATTTTCGACGAGTTTTTCCCAACTTTCGGTCTGTGAATAGAGTGATTCGAGAGCATCGAGTGCTTCGACATCACCGGGAACTTCATCGAGGAGGCTGCAATAATTTTCGATCGCGCCTTCGGTATTGGCGGTGCAATCGCGGTTGATGACAGCCATCTTACGAATGATCTCAACGCGTTCTTCGCCAGTGCTGACCTGATCGGATTTCTGTTTGAGGATCGCGAGGAGGGCATTCCAGTTTTCAGCGCTGGTATAGAGTTCCTCAAGGGCGGAGCGGGAGTCTTTATCGGCTTCATCGAGCTTGATCATCACATTATAGGGTTCGATAGCTTTGTCATTATTATCGAGCATTTCT